>JAYSSW010000991.1:0-5918 GCA_043720335.1 Planctomycetia bacterium | reverse complement strand
GGCCCCTTACGGGGCACGGCTCGCCTTCGCAGCAACGTTAGTCCAGCGTCACCTTTTCACCCCGCTCCGGATACGCGACATCGGTGAAGCCGCGTTCCTGCAGCGTCTTCATCAGCGCGAGCGCCTGGTCCGGTTCGCCGTGCACCAGGCGGATCTTGTCGCACTTCCCCTTGAGCGGCGTGAGGAAGTTCAGCAGGTCGTCGCGGCCGGCGTGGCCAGAGAAGCCGTTCATCACCTCGATGTGGGCGTTGCACTCGACCATTTGGCCGAGGATGCGCACCTCGCGGCGTTTCTCGACCAGTCTGCGGCCCAACGTGTCGGGCGCCTGGTAGCCGATGATGAGGACCGCCGTGCGCGGGTCGGGCAGGTTGTGCTTCAGGTGGTGCAGGATGCGCCCCGACTCGCACATGCCGCTGGCGGCGATGATGATGCACGGGTCGGTGCGATCGTTGAGCGCCTTGCTTTCCCTGACATCCTCGGTGTAGCGCACCAGCTTCTCGCCGAACAGGTCGGGATCGCGGAACAACAGTTCGGAAGTCTCCTCGTCGAAGCATTCCGAGTGCATGCGGAACACCGCCGTGGCGCGGGTGGCGAGCGGGCTGTCCACGAAGATCGGCAGCTTTTCGAGCTTCCCTTCGTTGATGAGCTGGTGCAGGAAGTAGACGACCGTCTGCGTGCGTCCCAGGCTGAACGCGGGGATGAGGATCTTGCCGCCGTCGCGCATCACCTTCTTCACCGCGCTGCACAGCTCGTCCGCCAGCAGTTCGACGCCGGGATGGTTGCGGCCGCCGTAGGTGCTCTCGCAAATGACGAGTTCCGCCGGCGGGATCGGCGCGGGGTCGCGCAGGATCGGCAGGCCGGCGCGGCCGAGGTCGCCGGTGAAAGTAATGCTGCGGTCGCGGTGGGCGGCGTTGATGCGAAGATGGACCATCGCCGAGCCAAGCAGGTGGCCCGCCTCGGTGAACTGGGCGACGATGCTTTTGCCGACTTCCTGCGGGCGGTCGTACGGGACCGACTGCACCTGGCGCATCATGCGGCGCACGTCCTTGTCGGTGTAGAGCGGCTCGACGGGCGGCTCGCCTTTGACGCGTTTGCGGTTGAGGAACTCGGAGTCCTCCATCTGGATCTTGGCGGAGTCGTTGAGCATGATCGCCAGCAGGTCGCGCGTGGCGGGCGTGCAGAAGATCGGGCCGTTGAAGCCGTTGCGCACCAGGTGGGGCAGGTTGCCGCAGTGGTCGATGTGGGCGTGGCTGAGGACGACGGCGTCGATGGTGCTGGGCTTGAAGGGGAAGGTCGAGTTGCGCTGCCTCGACTCGTCGCGCCGGCCCTGGTAGAAGCCGCAGTCGAGCAGGAGGCGTTGGCCGTTGGCTTCGACGAGGTGCATCGAGCCGGTGACGGTGCGGGCCGCGCCCCAGAAGGTGACAGTGATCGGTTCGGTGGTGGGCATGTTCGCTCGCATGGGTGAGGGATATGCCATCACTTTGCGATCACGGCGGGGAAAAGGCAACGAAAATCGAGGGAGGCGCGGATGCAAGCCTGGACGCTGCTGTCGAACCTGGTCGCCGCCCGTTGGCGCTTCACGCGCCTGCATGGCAGCGCCATCGAAGCGTACCAGGACCGGCTGGCCCGCGCGGCGGTCGCGCACGCGGTGCAGCGGTCGCCCTACTACCGCCAGCTCTTCGCGGGCCACGAGCTTGCCGATTGGCGCTGTCTGCCGACGACCGACAAGTCGGCGATGATGTCGAACTTCAGCGCGTTCAACACGTGCGGCGTCCGCCTCGACGACGCGATGGCGATCGCGTTGCGCGCGGAGCAGGAGCGAGATTTTCGGCCAACGATCAACGGATTGACGGCCGGGCTTTCGTCCGGCACGTCGGGGCACCGCGGGCTTTTCCTCGTGAGCGCGCAGGAACAAGCCGCATGGGCGGGATTCCTGCTGGCCCGCACGATCCCGCGCTTTCGGCTGCGGGGCTACGGCGTCGCCTTCTTCCTGCGGTCCAACAGCAACTTGTACGAAACGCTGGGGAGCCGTTGGCTGCGCTTCCGCTACTTCGACCTGATGGCGCCGCTGGAGCAGTCGATCGAAGCGCTGAACCGCGAGCCGCCCGATTTCCTCGTCGGGCCTCCGTCGCTTCTCGGCATGCTCGCCGACGCGAAGCAGGAGGGCAGGCTGCGCGTGCGTCCCGAACGCGTGATCTCGGTGGCGGAGGTGCTTGAACCGCAGGACCGCGAGCGCTTGGTGAACGTGTTCCACGCTCCCGTTCACCAGATCTACCAGTGCACGGAAGGACTGCTGGCGATCAGTTGCTCGCAGGGTTCGTTGCATGTGCAAGAAGACCTGGTCGCCGTGCAGTTGGAACCTCTTGCTGGAGACGCCGAAGGCCGATGCACGCCGATCGTCACCGACCTGTGGCGGCGCACGCAGCCGATCCTTCGCTATCGGCTCAACGACGTGCTGACGGTCGATCGCGCTCGCTGCGGATGCGGCTCGTCGTTCCGGGTGCTGTCGAGCATCGAAGGACGCTGCGACGACGTGGTGCATCTCGTTCACCGGGACGGCCGGCTTCGGGCTTTCTTCCCCGATACGATCCGTCGCATGATCCTTCTCGGCAGCCCCGTCATCATTGACTACCTTGTGCAGCAGGATCGGCCTGGCACGTTCCGGATTTATCTGAAGCTCGCCTCAGGCGCCGACTTCGACGCCACGACTGAGGCGGTGCAGCGCAGCGTCGACGCCATCGCGGCATCCTACGAATGCCTGCCGCCGACCGTTCACTGGGTGGCCGGGCTTCCGCCGCTGTTGCCAGGCCGAAAAAGGCGGCGCGTGCAGCGCGTCGCCTCGGACCCGGCGTGAGCGAAGTCTGCGCACTTCGATTATTTTTGCAAAAGTTGGGGCACTCGTCTTGACGAAAGACCATTTGTTAGTGAATACTAACATCGTGGTGTCGGGACTTGTCTTCAGGCACGGCGCGGAAAACGAGGTGGGCGGATGCTTCCGGTGAAAATCGCGGGCCTGGGTTGGGCGCTGCCGCAGCAGCGCGTCGCCAGCACGGCGCTGGAGCAGCGCATGAACCTGCCGGCCGGCTGGATCGAGCGGGCCACCGGCGTCGCGGAGCGGCGCTTCGCGCGGAGCGAGACGACGCTGAGCCTGGCCGCCGACGCGTCGCGCCGGGCGATCGCGAACGCGGGAATCGACGCGGAAACCATCGATCTCGTCGTGGGTGCCTCGACGGGACCGCACCAGGCGATCCCCTGCACGGCAGCGCTTTTGCAGCGCGAGCTGGCCATGCCGGAGGGGCGGAGCTTCTGCTTCGACCTGAACGCGACCTGCCTGTCGTTCCTGGTCGCGCTTCACACGGCCGGCCAGTTCATCACGCAGGGGACGTGCAAGCGGGTGCTCGTCTTCAGCAGCGAGGTGGCCACGCACATGCGCAACTTCGACGAGCCGGAAAGCGCCGTGCTGCTGGGCGACGCGGCGGCGGCGGCGGTGCTCGAACGCAGTGAAGGCCACAGCCAGATTCACGGCGCCCGCTTCGAGACGCACGCGAGCGGCGCCGACCACACCGTCTGCCTCGGCGGCGGCACGCTGCACCATCCCAACGATGCCGCCACGACGCCTGCGATGAACTGCTTCCGCATGGACGGCAAAGCGGTCTTCAAGATGGCCCGGCGGCTGTCCTCGCCTTTCGTCGACGCGGTGCTTGCGCAGGTTGGCTGGCGGCGCGACATGGTCGACGCCGTCGTTCCCCACCAGGCGAGCGGGCCGGGCGTCGATCTGCTCGAACGGCAGTGCGGCTTCCGGAGTGATCAAATCGTCCGCAATCTGGCAACGCGGGGCAACTGCGTCGCCGCGTCGATCCCGCTCGCGCTCGCCGAGGCGGCGGAAGCGGGGCGTGTCCAACGAAGGCAGCGCGTGCTGCTTGTCGGAACCGGCGCGGGGCTGAGCCTGGGCGCTGTGGCGCTCACCTTTTGAGGATTGGCAATGCGTGTTCTCGTCACCGGTGGAACCGGATTTCTGGGCGGCCATCTCGTGCGCGGGCTGCGCGAACGAGGCCATTTCGTGCGTGCGATGGGCCGCGACGAGAAGGCGTGCGACGCCCTGCTCCGCGAGGGAATCCAGGTCGTGCGAGCCGATCTGTGCGCGAAGCAGGCGATGGATTCGGCGTGCGTGGGGGTGGACGCGGTGTGCCACGTCGCCGCTCTGTCGGCGCCGTGGGGCAAGCGCGATGACTTCTGGCGCGCGAACGTCGAAGGCACGGCCAACGTCGTCGAAGCGTGCCAGCGTCAGCGCGTGGCGAAGCTGGTCCACGTCTCGTCGCCCAGTGTTGTCTTCGATGGTGGCGACCATGTCGATGGCGTCGAGTCGGCGCCCTTTCCGCGCCGTTTCCTGTGCCACTACTCCGAGAGCAAGATGCACGCGGAACTGCTGGTGCGCGACGCACAGCGCAATGGTTTGAACACGGTCATCCTGCGCCCCAAGGCGATCTTCGGCCCTGGCGACACGACGCTGTTGCCTCGGCTGCTGCGCGCCGCGCGTGACAAGCGATTGCCTCGGATCGGGGCGGGCGACAACCGGATCGATCTCACCTACGTCGACAACGTCGTCCATGCGATGGTGCTGGCGCTCGACGCCCCGGCGGCGGTCGGCGGCACCTACACGATCACGAACGGCGAGCATGTCCGCATCTGGGACCTGGTGCGCGAGGTGCTGACAGCGATGGGCGTCGACGCGAATTTGCGCCGTGTTCCGTACCGCGTCGTCTATGGCATGGCGGCGCTCATGGAATGCAAGGCGAAGCTGCTCGGCGGCGAGCCGCTGCTGACGCGCTACACCACGGCCATCCTCGGCAGGACGCAGACCTACAACATCACGGCAGCCCGGCGCGACCTCGGCTACGCCCCGCTTGTGTCGGTACAGGAGGGGGTTCGACGAACGCTCGCTTGGCTCCGGGAGGCTTCGCCCCATGCCTGACGACCCGCTCCGCGTCCGCTGCCACGTTCTCGACACCGGCTACTGCACCGCGTCCGAGCACCACTTGATCCGTGGCGGTCGGCGCTTGACCATCCGCATCCACGCCGTCGTCGCGTTGCTGCATCATCCCCGTCACGGCTGGTTCCTGTTCGATGCCGGCTACGCTCCCCGCTTGATCGACGCCACCGCTCGCCTGCCGTTCCGCCTGTACCGCTGGGCGACGCCGATGCACCTGGCGCCCGAGTTGTCGGCCGTCGCGCAGTTGCAGCGGTTCGGCATCGGCCCCGACGACGTGAAGACGGTGCTGCTGTCGCACTTCCACGCCGACCACGTGGCTGGCGTGCGCGATTTTCCCAGCGCTCGCTTCGTGACGACGCGCACCGCCTACGACGACGTGAAGGAGCGCTGCGGCTGGCGTGCGCTGCGGCGCGGGTTTGTCCCTTCGCTGTTGCCCGACGATTTCAGCGAAGGTGTCGTACTTTTGGATCGATTCACGGGCGGCGACCTGGACGGACTCGGCCCTATCCACGACCTGTGGGGCGATGGTTCGGTGCGGCTTGTCGAACTGCCCGGGCACGCACGCGGCCAGTTCGGCATGCTCGTCGAAGCGGAGCAAGGCCCGCTGTTCTTCGTCGCCGACGGTTGCTGGCTCAGCCGAAACTACAGGGAGAATCTTCCGCCGCACTGGCTCACCCATTTCCTGGTTGACGACAAACACGCCGTGCGCGACACCGTCGCCAGGCTGCACCACTTCGCGAAACGGAATCCGGGCGTCACGCTGATCCCGACTCACTGCCCCGAGACGTTTCGCCAGTTCGTCGGCCAGGAGTCTTGAAAGCTCGCGCTCTCGCGATGTCGAGTCGGCAATTGCCTTGCTTTTTCCCGGTTGTCTTTCAATCCTGGAATGCAGTTCACGAATCATCCTGAAACGCCACCATTCCCCTTT
>JAYSSW010000990.1:0-2806 GCA_043720335.1 Planctomycetia bacterium | reverse complement strand
CTTCTCCTCGTTGGATGCTCCGCAGATCCGATGCGAAAACGCGTTGCGTCTCATTTGAAAAAAAACGTTTTCAAGAACGCGAGAGCCTCAGGATGGGTAGACGCAATCGGCTTGAATCCCAGGTGGTACTTTCTTGCCCCGGCCCTGGAAATGTACTTGATCGGGAAGTGCAATCCTGAACACAACCGGCAGTTGGTCTTATCGGGAGTGAACAACAGATGCCGGGTTCTCATGGAAGACAAACACGGAATCGCACCCGTGTAATAGCCTGTCAGATTTTTCTCGTTCCCGGCTCCGTCGGGAATGCGGCGGTTCGAGGCTCCGCCTCGCGTCAGGCGGGGTGGTCCGCGAGCTTGGCCACATGCTGCTGGAGTGCGGGAAAGAACTCGGCGAAGTCGCTCTCCACTCCGTCGAAGTGGGCGTGCAGTTCCGTGATCGCCCGCTCCAGGCCGAAAACGTGGCCCGTCCGCGCTTCGTGGACCATGCGAGCCACAGTGGCTTGGGCCTCTTCGGGCAGATTGGAATCACGAACAGGTCGGTTGGCTTCCTGCCCCGGAGGGGCAACGGGATGTAGCCACGGGTGGAGCGCAGCGCAACCCGTGGAAAAGGATCCCTCGCGGGATTTCGCCCCGGCAGGGGCGACGGAGCCTCCGCCCGGTCTCAATCGAACACGTACTGCTCGTCGAACTCGATCTCGTGCGCACGCAGAAGACGCAGCAGCTCCGACTTGAAATCCTCCTTCTTGTGATGCTCGGCCTGCCCGGCGATGTAGCGTTTCACGGCCGATTCCCGCGATTTGCTGACCGTGAAAACGCTGTATCCTTCCTGCCACGCGAACGAGCCGAGCGTCGGGAACGTGTCGTGGATCCATCTCGATGAACGTGCCTTGACGACTCGCATCAAGTCGGAGATCGTCGCGTCCGGGCGCCAGCGCAGGTACATGTGGACATGGTCTTCCGCGCCACCGATGTCGAAGAGGACTCCCCTCTCGGCGCGAACCAGGCCACCGAGATACGGATACAGGCGCGTTGCGGTCTCCTTGGCGATGCACAGTTTCGCGCTTCTTGGTGCTGAAGACGATGTGCAGGAGCAGTTGCGAGTAGGTGCCGGGCATGGCGGTCCTTTGGCTTGGATTCGCGGCTCCGTCGCCCCTGCCGGGGCGAGTTAAAGCGGCTCCCTCAACCACGGGTTGCGCTTCGCTCCACCCGTGGCTACATTCCGTTGCCCCTCCGGGGCAGGAAGCCACCTCGAACTCGGCTGACCGAATGCTTCATTCCTGACCGTCTGAAGGACACTCGACGCCTACCGCGCGCCGCCCGGCGACTGCACGCGGGCCAGGGCGTCGCGGGCGTCGAAGTACAGCGGGTGCGACGTGAAGATCGTCACTTCCTGGTAGCAGCGCGCCGCCCTCACCAAATCGCCGGTGCTCTCGAACGCGCGGCCCAGCTTGTACGCCGTGTCGGCGCCGGCCTGCGTGCACTTCTTGAACTCCAGCAGGCACGGGATCGCCTCCTCCGGCTTCGTGTCGAGATGGTAGTCCCCCAGCATCCGGTGGGCGTAGTACCACGCCAGCTCCTCTTCTTCACTCGCGAACTTCGCGGGGCGGTCCTTGCGGATCTCCTCCAGCAAGGCGATCGTCTCCTCGATGTCGCCACGCATCCGCTTGATGCGTGCCCGCAGGAATCGGGCCGTGACGCTCTGCGGCTGGGCGGCCTGCGCCAGCTCCGCGAGATGGCTCGACCAGTCGAGCAGCTCCAGGTTGTCGACCGCCTTGTCGAGCGCCCATTTCGACTTTTCCAGGCAGTACGCCACGTCGAACCACGTCTTCACCTGCTCCCAGCGAGCGGTCACCTCCTCCGGCATGATCGAGTAGTAGTAGCGGTCCTTGCGCTCGAGCAGATCCTTGTCGGACGCGTTGTAGGTGAGGGCGAAGCTGGCGCAGTGCAGGGCGTGCCAGACCTCCTTCTTCTGCTCGAACAGGTCGGCCAGCACGCGGTACGTCGTGATGCCGGCGTCTTCCTGCTGGGCGAGGAACTTGTACGCCTCCAGGGCGGCGTCGATGCGGCCTTCGGTGCGGGCGTTGTCGCCGATCTTCTTGACGACGGCGAGAAGCGACTGCTGCTCCTCTTTCGGCAGGTTCGTCACGCCGAACGCGCGGCCAAGCTGCATGGCGTGCTGGTAGTTGGACCACATGCCTTCCGCATCATTGGCCTTCTCGTGGGCCTGGGCGATCTGGATGTAGACACTGGCCGCCTGGGCGGGAAGCCCGCGCGTGGCGATGCGCAGGTACATGCAGCCGCGCAGCCAGCGGGCGCGGTCGTCGAGCAGGGCCAGGCCGACTTGCTTCGCGTATTCGTGGTCGAAGCCGGCGACACCGCCTCCCTGCAGGGCGGCGGCGTTGTACTCCTCCTCCGACATCTCGCTGTAGAGGATGCGTTTCAGCGTCCACGCCGTCGCGTCCTGCGGCACGAACGACAATTCGCGCTCGACGGCGACGATGGCGTCGGTGCGCTGGCCGGGCAGCTGGAGCAGCGGCTCGCCGACGCGCTTGATGAGTTCGGGATGCCGGTCGAGGGCCAGCACCCAGGCCGCGAAATGGATCGTCCGCCGCCACTCGGTGTCGGTCTGCGGCAGCTTCAAAATGTTCTCCAGCTGCTCCGTCGCCAGCGTGTATTCCTTGCGGTGCGTGAACGCGACGGCCCGCCAGTACGAACAGCACGGCCTCATCGCTGGCTGCTGGCTGGCGATCAGGTCGATCATCTGGATCGCTTCGTCGAGCTGCTGCGGGGTCGGCTTCGATTGCAGC
>JAYSSW010000989.1:0-12645 GCA_043720335.1 Planctomycetia bacterium | reverse complement strand
CCCGCCGCCTAACGGCAGCGGGCTTGATCCCTTTGAAGTGGCTGTTGAATCCGCCTACTCCGCCTGGATTTTCAGGTTCAGCTCCAGGCGCTGGGTGCTGCCCATGACGCGGCGGACGTAGCGGTACAGGGCGCCGGTCTTGGCGTCGAAGATCGCCGTCGTGTACGTCTTGGGCCTGCCGGGCTTGCTGTCCTCGTCCAGGAACTTCTCGATGTCGATGAACAGCCGATCCATCGAGTGGTAGGGCAGGACGCGTTCCTCGATCGCTTCGCCGTTGATGGTCCCTTCCTTCACCTTGCCGTCGACGACGCGGACGACGATGCGGTCGAGCATCTGGTCGTTGTTGTCGATCTGTTTCGTGTAGGCAAGCTTGTAGCTCCTGGGGCCGTTCTCCTTCCAGTTCTTCATCGCCTTCTCCAGCTGGTCCGGCTTGAGCTGGATGCTGAGGTTGAACACGATCATGGTCGCAGCCACGCCAATGCTGGCGAGCAGCAGGAACAGCAGGAACCACTTGCCCATGTTGCTCTGCGGAGGGGTTGTGCTCATCGCGGAAGCCTCAACGAAAAAAGCGGGCGACGCCCGCTGTGCGAACCGGTTGGTGTCATTTATAGCGGACAGCGCAGGAACCGCGACCGGCAGTGAGCTGCGGTGCCGCGCGAGGACGCCCTGTTGGCAATGCCCCATTCCCTTCGTGTCGAAACACTTGACGCGATCGCCGACATGCGGCAGAATGATGGAAATTCACGTCGGTCTCCAGCGGAGTCGGCCGATGGAGTTCGAGTGGGACGACGACAAGGCCGAGGCGAACTTCCAAAAGCACGGCGTAACCTTCGCCGAAGCAGAGACCGTGTTCGGAGATCCGCTCGCTTTGACCGGCTACGACCCCGATCACTCCGGCGAAGAAGACCGCTACCTCACGATGGGAACTTCGCTTGATGGCCGGCTGCTGGTTGTCTCTCACACCGACCGTGACGACCGAGTGAGGTTCATCAGCGCCCGCGTTGCGAGTCGCCGGGAACGGAAGGACTACGAAGATGGCAGCTTCCCCTGAAGAATCGTCGAAAGCGGAGGACGAGCTTCGTCCCGAGTACGACTTCCGCGCCCTGCGCGGAGTGGTGCGCGGAAAATACGCCGCCCGCTACCGCGAACGGCTGCGGATCGTGCGGCTCGCCGACGATGTCGCCGCCGCGTTCGCGGACGAGAATGAGGTGAACGAAGCGCTGCGCGAGTATCTGCGAGGTCGCCCGCCTGCAGAAATGCCAGCCTAACCACTGAAGGTGCCGAGTGCGGTGTTTCAGCGTCACCCCTGCTTGAAAAGCTCCAGCGACTCCGCCTTCGGGATGACGACGATCCCCTGCTCGCTGATGGTGAAGCCGCGGCGGCGGTCCAGTTCCAGGTCGTAGCCGATCGTCGTGTCGGGGGGGATTATCACGTCCTTGTCGATGATCGCCCGGCGGATGCGGCTGTGCCGGCCCACGTCGACGCCGGTGAACAGGATCGAGTCCTCGACGACGGCGTAGCTGTTGACCCGCGTGTTGGGCGACAGGATGCTGCGCCGCACATGCCCGCCGCTGACGATGCTGCCGGGGCAGACCATGCTCTCGTGCGCTTCGCCGCGGCGCGACTCGTAGCCGGGCACCTCGTCGTGGAAGACGAACTTCGGGGGCGGAAGCTGCGGCTGGTAGGTGCGGATCGGCCAGTCGCGGTCGTACAGGTTAAGCACCGGGTTCACTTCGATCAGGTCCATGTTGGCCTGGTAGTAGGCGTCGAGCGTGCCGACGTCGCGCCAGTACGGCTCGTCCTTGCCGTTGCGGTCCTTGAAGCGGTAGGCGTGCACCTTGCTCGACTCGATCATGCCGGGGATGATGTTCTTGCCGAAGTCGTGGCTGCTGTCGGTGCGGGTCGCGTCCTGGCAGAGCAGCTCGTACATCAGCCGGGCGGTGAAGACGTAGATGCCCATCGAGGCGAGGATGTGGCCGGGGTCGCCGGGGATCGGGTCGGGGTCCTTGGGCTTCTCCTTGAAGCCGACGATGCGGTCGTCCGCGTCGGCCTGCATGACGCCGAAGTGGATGCTGTCGGCCGCCGGGGCGCGGATGCAACCGATGGTGAGGTCCGACCCCTTGGCGATGTGGGCGCGGATCATCTCGCTGTAGTCCATCTTGTAGATGTGGTCGCCGGCCAGGATCATCACGTACTTCGGCGCGGCCCGCTCGATCGTGTAGATGTTCTGGTAGATGGCGTCGGCGGTCCCCTGGTACCAGCTCTCGTCGATGCGCTGCTGCGGCGGCAGGACTTCGACATATTCGTCGAGTTCGCGGCTCATGAAGCCCCACGCCTCGGCGATGTGCCTGCCCAGGCTGCTGGCCTTGTACTGCGTCAGGGCCAGGATGCGCCGCAGCCCGCTGTTGAGGCAGTTCGACAGGGTGAAGTCGACGATGCGGTACAGCCCGCCGAACGGCACGGCTGGCTTGGCCCGGTCGCGGGTCAGCGGCTCCAGCCGCGTCCCCTTGCCCCCCGCCAGGATCACGGTCAACACGTCACGCACGATGCCCACCTCCTCCGCTCGCTGTCCGAGGCTTCCGATGCAGTGGATTGTGGACAGCAGCAGGGCAAAAGGCAAAGGGAAAAAGCGGGTGGGATGCTGCGAGACCGAGGGAGAGAGAAGCTGAGTGAATAGTTCGCAAGCCACGGAAATGCAAATGAAGCCAAGCCGTTTTTCCATTTTCCGTCAGAAATCGATCCGGCGTCAGTTCCCGACAATCACGTCCAAATCTGCTTTCGATTGCATCCACATTGCAACGGCGTTTCTCAGTTCCGGAACGAGCTTTTCGAGCGAAGACCGACAGGAAGGATATAGCGCCTCGATCTGAGCCAGTTGCTGTAGCAGTTCGGAAAGATGCTGGTTCTGGCGAGATCGGAATTTCAAAGACAACGCGCGTTGCTCCGCAGGCGGAATAGCCGTTTTCGGATCGAATCGAAACTGTTTCAGAACGCTCTCGCGCCAGTACAACAAATTGGAGGTAAGCGTGTCGCCAAATCCTTTGATTCCACGAATTGTCGATTCATCAATGTCAGCAGCCGTGAAAATGCCGAATGATGACAGAATTTGCTTCCTGCCGGCCCCAATTTTAGGTATGTCAGCGTCCGCAAGAAGATGCAGCCGCAAATGACGCATGCGGCCAATTGCCTCGGCATTTGCGGTCAATTGATGCTGCTCGGCTTGATATTTGGGAAGGAGGCCGCGGCAGTCGGCCACTAGCCCATGCAGCACCTCAAGCTGCTCCGCATGGTCGTGCCGGTAGCGCAGCACCTTTCGTTGCCATTTTGTTTCGATGCTTTCAAGATTCCTGCGTGCGAGAGTACGGGCCGTTCGGCGGCGTTGCAGCTCGCGATTCCAGGGCGACATCCACCGAAGAACCAGAAGCAAGACGCCGAAAACCAACGATCCCAGCAACCCAAATACAACAAATGCGCGATGAAAGAAACCCAAGGGCAGGGTTAAAATGCAAAATCCGACAGCTACTCCGAGAACCGTGAAAGTCGAGTGATAATCCTCAAGGTCGTCTGGAAATGGCGTTGCAACCGTCGGCTTGGCGGGCCGGAAGAAATCCCGTTCGTAATTCAACTCGACCGATTGGGTTGACGCGATCCTTTTCAGCACTTCTTGCAGCTTCGCTTCATCAACGGAAAAATCGCCGCCCCCGCCATCCACACCATAGTAGTACTCCGGGCCTCCATGTTGAGAAAGCCTACACCAGACACATTTGCTCGCCCCTTGCCAATACTTGTGCCCCGCATCAGCCGAACACTCCGCGATGGCCGGTTCCAGTTGCTTCAGTGCGGCATGCCATTCCGAAGGCCTGGGCCGAGATCCCTTTTCACTTCCTCGCTCAAATGCGCGCCGAAACAAGTCGCCGACGAGAGGCGAAACATCGGACAACAACGGCGTATGGGGAGGCGGGTCCATTTCCCATGTGCGAGCCAGTGGGCCTTGCGAGAAACGAAACTCGGCGATCAACTGCTCATACGATGGATCACCCTTTCCGCGATAAATTCCGGAGTATGGGTGACGGCCGACAAATAGTAGTTGATAGATGAGGACCGCGAGTCCGAAACGGTCATGATTCTCGGTCCGCACAAGCCCTCGGAGCGGCTTCCCTTGCAGTTCGGGGGGAATGTAGTGCGCAACACCCACTTCACACAGGTACTGCTTCCCGTTCGCGAGGACTTGGAAGGAATCGCAGTCGATGAGCCGAACTAACGCCTGGGGCGACACCTGTGCATTACTCTGGTTGACGTCTCCCACAAGACAGCCGGCTTTGTGGACCTCGTCGAAAGCCGCCGCCAGATTCAGCGCGGCTCTCGCTTGGAACGCCCAGCTGGCGCGCGGGAAGAACTTCAGGCGTTGGACGGGATTGTACAAATGCTGGATCGGCTGACAGTCGATGAGCCGCGGCATCACGAACCCAACGACCTGGCGTGTCTTTGCGTGGTGCAGCAAGCCACTTGGCCACGCCGCCAGTGACAAGAGATTCGGGTTGGCGAGAGCAGTCATCGCCGCGAGCTTTTCAACGGTTTGCTTGCTGGGAGATGTGTGATAGATCTTCGCCACACGGCTTGAATCGTGCCGCAAGGAAAAAACGGCACCTTCGCCGCCTGAAGCAAGCGACTGCTCGAGTTGGAAGGGACGGCCAAGATGATCGACCAGCGGAGGCGGGTTGCTCATGGGCGGCGAATCGCGAGGAGGAGCGTCTTGTCGTCATCGGTGCGTTCGTTCACCCGCGGTGAATCGAGGAACTCGCGCAATGGGGCTTGGAGAGATTCGAGATCGTTCGCCGACCGCAATCCGTTGAAGAAAGGCCGGAAAAAAGCCGGATGAGGTGTTCGGCTCGCGAAATCCAGAGCCAAACGCTGGAGCCCATCGGTGAGGACCGCGATCTCCGCTACCTCGCAGGCCGTCGTGCCGACCTGAAGGAGTTCCGCGTATCGGTCGTCCGTCAGGAAATCAGTCGCGTTGGCGTACTCCGCCGGTTCGGGCCAGTGTAGGACGCTGAACTGCTGCCCGTCTCCAACGACGATGGCGCCGTCTCCGAGTTGCGCGAATGTCGTGGATTCCGGTCCTGCGACAACAAGCAGAGCAGTGCAAGCAAGTTCGCGGGGCCGAACGCCGAGCTGTTCCGCACGCACGAGCAAAGAATCGTGGACTTCCTTGAAAATCGTTGCCAGGCTCTCCTTGGAGACAAGAAACTCCCTCAGCAACGGCTCCATGCGCTGAATGAACTCATCGCACGCCAGCGCCGCGCCGATCTCCGAATGGCTCGCGCTTCCAGCGCCGTCCGCCACCGCCAGCACCGCCCATTCCGAGTCCGAGCCGAACACCTGGCAACGAAACGCGTCTTGACAGGGGGTGTTTCTCGCAAGGTGTGACGTTCCGGCCACGCTTTCGCCCAGAACGCTCCAAGTCATGGTTCCCTCACAGAGAGGCCCAGCCGGTGGGGGAATTCAGCTTCACTTGATCTTCCTGTCCAGGATTCGAGTGTGAAACGCTTCGCTGCGACTGCGACAGCCAAAGGAACATTTCACGGAAGTTGTAGCCCTTCAATTCAAGCGGTTTTCGCACGGAAATCTGGCGAAGGATGTTGAAGTTCGCCTCTTCGACTCCAACCGCGAAGAACGCGAACTGCTTGTTTTTTTCGCCTTCGCGAACCCTTTCCGCAGCCGCTTGCCAAGCATCGGTCGGTTCGCCGTCCGTGATGAAGAAAATCCAAGGCCGGTAGAAGTGCAGGGCGTTCTGCTTGTACAGCCGCTTGCGTTCATCGACTGCGTCAATCGCTTTCAGGATCGCCTCGCCCATTGGCGTTTCGCCCTTTGCCACAAGTGTTGGCGGAATGAACTCGGAGGCGCTGACAAACGGGCAAACGGTCTGCACGGTGCTGCCAAAAGTGATCACCGACACTTCAACGCGTTGCGCGGCGAGCGGGTCGCTCATCAGATCCGCTTGGTATGCCCGCAATCCTTCGTTCACTTTGTCGATCCGAGCTACGCCTCCTGAAACCGCCTCGTAGGTTTTGCCGTCTTGCTGGACGGTGTACCCAAGCGATTGGCCTGCGTTGCTGATGATTTGAGCCATTGAACCAGAGACGTCAAGCAGCAGCACACAGGGACAGCGTGGTTCGGGATTGGTGGCAAGACCGACATCTCCAAAGGGCGTTTGTTCAGCCATCGCATTTCCCGCCCATTTCCATCGTGTCGTTTCGTGGGTTTTCGAGCGAATCGATCCATCCGAACTGATTCACGTTGCAACCGCCCCATCTTCTCGCGCCACGGATCGCTCGTCAAGCCATTTCAACTAAACACTTCTGCACGCTGTCGCTGAAGCTGCACGTCGCCAAGCTTGACGGCCTGCGCGACCCGCTGCTCGGCCCCGCGACCACGCGCACCCGCAGCGGCGTCGTCACGCTGCACGGGCCCGCCGACATCGCCCTCGCCCAGCTCGACCTGCACGACCCTGCCGGCAAGCCGCTCATCCGCGAGAAGGCGAGCTACGCCGAGAAGGATGGCGGCTTCGACCTGCACCTCGTCTACGCGGCGCCCGCCAATCGCGACGTGTCGCTGACACTGATGTGCCAACGCCTCGTCGCGGTGCCGGTCACGTTCGCGATGCAGGCGGAATGATGTTGTCGTCACGCGTTGCCCGCGCTCCGCTGCGCGTCGCGGCTAAACATGGAGGCGCTTTCCCTTGCCTTGCGGCGCGGGGCTTGGAGAATAGCGGCGTGTCAAACCGCTGCTCCAGGAAGCTCCGCCATGCCACCCGTCGTCGGCCAGTCCGTCGCCTCGCTCGATTCCCCGCAACTCCTGCTCGACCTCGACCTGATCGACGCCAACCTGCGCCGGCTCTTCGATGAATGCAAGCGGCGCGGCGTCAACGTGCGCACGCATTTCAAGTCGCTCAAGTGCGGCGGCCTGGCGCGCTACATCCAGGCGCACGGCTGCAACCACTTCCTCTGCGCCAAGCTCAACGAAGCGGAAGTCCTCGCCGACGCCGGCGTCACCGACATCCTGATCGCCAACCAGATCGTCGGCGCCGCTAAGATGCCCCGCCTCGCCGCGCTCGCCAAGCGGGTGACATTGCGCGTCTGCGTCGACCATCCTGACAACGTCGCGGAACTGAGCGCCGCGATGCAGGCCGCCGGCGCGTCGCTCGGCGTGCTCGTCGAAGTCGACATCGGCATGCAGCGCTGCGGCGTCGACCCAGGCGAGCCGGTGGTGAAGCTGGCGAAGCTGGTCGCCGCCAGTCCCGGCCTGCGCTTCGACGGGCTGCAAGGCTACGACGGCCACCTGCAACTGGTCGCCGACGCCGCCGAGCGCCGGGCCAAGTGTTTGGAAGGGCTGGAGCAGCTCGTCGCCACGCGGCGCCTGATCGAGAAGGCCGGCGTGCCGGTCGCGATCGTCACCGGCGCCGGCACCGGGACGTGGGAGTTCGTCGCCGGCTTCCCCGGCGTCACCGAGATCCAGCCCGGTTCGTTCGTCCTCATGGACGCGGCGTACCACGAAGTCCGCCCCGAGTTCGCCTGCGCTCTTTCGATTCTCACTTCGGTCGTCAGCGTGCGCCCGCGCTGGTACGTCCTCGACGCCGGCAGCAAGGCGATCTCCAAGGACTTCGGCATGCCCGTGGTCAAGAACCACACCGGTGAATCGGTTACCCGCGTCTCCGAGGAGCACACGAAAGTCGAATGCGACCCGGCGCCGGTGAAGCTCGGCGACCGCCGCGAAGTCCTGCCCGCCCACTGCTGCGCGACGATGAACCTGCACCGCCAATGCGTCGCCGTCCGCGCCGGCGTGGTCGAGGCGGTCTGGCCCATCGAGGCCAGCGGCCGCTATGATTGATTTTTTCCCTTCAGGTTCGCCGCTCTCAGGGCGGCGCGGAGACTCGGCTTCATGAGCAAGGAACGTCAGCTTCAGCAGGTTCTCGACTGCGGCATCGTCGCGGTGGTGCGGGCGTCCGACAGCCAGCAGCTCGTCGAGGTGGTCCGCGCCCTCGCCGACGGCGGCGTCACCGTCGTCGAGATCACGATGACCACGCCCGGCGCGCTCGAAGTCATCCGCGAGGTGAAGAAATCACTCGGCGACCGCGTGCTGCTCGGCGCCGGCACCATCCTCGACACCGAGACGGCACGGGCGGCGCTGCTCGCGGGGGCGGAGTACCTCGTTTCGCCGGCGCTGAACCTCGACGTGATCCGGCTGTGCCAGCGCTACAGCAAGCTGGTGATGCCAGGGGCGTTCACGCCGACGGAGATTCTCGCGGCGTGGGAAGCGGGGGCGGACATCGTGAAGGTGTTCCCAGCCGAGGTGGTCGGCCCGCCGTTCTTCAAGGCGATGCAGGGGCCGCTGCCGCAGATCCGGCTGATGCCGACGGGCGGCGTCGACCTGACGACGGCCGCGTCGTTTTTGAAAGCCGGGGCGTGCTGCCTGGGGATCGGCGGCCAACTGGTGGAACCCGCCTCCGTCGCCCGCCGCGACTTCGACCGCCTCCGCGACCTGGCCAAGCAGTACGTGCAGATCGTGCAGCAGACGCGCGCGGCGAAGTGAATGGGATCGAAACACATTCGTTGGGGAGTCCTCCATGCCGCTGCGCATCCTCGTTGTCGCGTCGCTTGTGCTGGCGTCCTTCGCGGCGCCAGCGCCGGCGCAGCAGCCGATCCGCGTCGGCGCCGACCAGCGGTCGTTCACGCGCGGCGGCGAGCGGTTCGTGCCGTGGGGGTTCAACTACGACCACGACGACGCCGGGCGGCTCATCGAGGACTATTGGCACGACGACTGGAAAGCCGTCGAAGCCGACTTCCGCGAGATGAAGCGGATGGGCGCCAACGTCGTCCGCGTCCATCTCCAGTTCGCCAAGTTCATGGACGCCGCCGACCGGCCCAACGTGAAATCGCTCGACCAGTTCAGCAAGCTGCTCGGCCTCGCTGAGAAGACGGGGCTGCTGCTCAACGTCACCGGGCTGGGCTGCTACCACAAGAAGGACGTGCCCGCCTGGTACGACCAGCTCGCCGAGCAGGACCGCTGGGACGCCCAGGCCCGTTTCTGGGAAGCCGTGGCGGCGCGCGGCGCCCGCAGCTCGGCCGTCTTCTGCTACGACCTGATGAACGAGCCGGTCGTCCCCGGCGGCCGCCGCAAGGACGGCGACTGGCTGGGCCCGCCGTTCGGCGGCAAGCACTTCGTCCAGGTCGTCACCCTCGACCAGCGCGGCCGCAAACGCCCCGACATCGCCAAGGCGTGGATCAAGCAGCTCGCCGCCGCCGTCCGCAGGAGCGACCCGAAGCGGCTCGTCACCGTCGGCCTGGTCGACTGGAGCCTGGACAAGCCCGGCCTGACCTCCGGCTTCGTGCCGTCGCTCGTCGCGGACGATCTCGATTTCGTCTGCGTGCACCTCTATCCCGAAAAAGGCAAGCTCGACGAAGCGCTGAAAACGCTCGCCGGCTTCGACGTGGGCAAGCCGGTCGTCATCGAGGAGACGTTTCCGCTGCGCTGCTCGTTCGACGAGTTCGAGCAGTTCCTCGACGGCTCGAAGAAGCACGCCTGCGGCTGGATCGGCTTCTACTGGGGCAAGCCCGCCGCCGAGCTGAGGAAGTCAACCGAGATCCGCGACGCGATCCTGCTGCGCTGGCTGGAGATCTTCGAGAAGCGAGCGAAAGCGATGAGCGAAGCACCCCTGCGCAAAGGCTGAATCGCGAGGCCGAACCAATGAGCAAGGCGGAAACACCAATCATTAAAATGCGTTCGGAGGCTCCCATGGCGGAGAGCCGTTCCGCGACAGGCGGAGGTTCTCGCGAAAATGGCCTGGTGTGGCCAAACCCTTCCCGAGCGCCCGGCGTCACGGCCGAAATCCGAAACCTTGGAAGACTGCCATGCAGCGCGTCGGAGATCAAGTCATGGACTTGAAGGAACTGGAAGCCATCGCTGCCCGGGAATTGGCGAAGCACGGCTTGCATGGCTGGATGTTCGGCTTCACCGACGCGAAACGCCAGCTGGGCGTGTGCAAGTACCGGAAGAAACGCATCGAGATCGCCGAGTACTACGCCTTGAACAATCCGCGGGAATCGGTTCTCGACACGCTTCTGCACGAGATCGCCCACGCCCTCGCCGGTCCCAAGGCCGGTCATGGCCCGGAGTGGAAAGCGATCGCGGCGCGCCTCGGCGCAACGCCCCTCGCCTGCGACAACTCGGGTGAAACGGCGATCCAGCCCGGCGACTGGCAGGCGACGTGCCCGGCCTGCAAGAAGACATTCCACCGCTACAAACGACCGCAGAGCTTGAACGGCTACCAGTGCCGATGCGAGGCCCGCTCGCCGCTTGTCTTCGAGTTCATGGGCGACCCGGCGTTCAAGCCCTTCGTGCCGACGACGGTTCAGGAGTCGGCCAACTGGGAAGCGGCGTGTGCAGGCTGCGCAACGATGCATCTCCGCTCACGCAGGCCGAAAGCGGGGGTCTGGCATTGCAAATGTCCCCAGCGCTGCGAACTCGCCTGGCGGTTCCGGTCGCGAACAACCCCCCAGGCGTGAAGCGTCTTCTTGCTGACAGCGAAGCCAAGCGGTTTTGGCAGAGGCAGCAGGAAAACCATCGAAAGGAGTGACGCCAATGGCCGCGCCAAGACAACCTTGGAACATCCGTCCGGCAAAGAAAACGGCCCCCTTGGCTGACTCCGTCAAGACCGAGGTCGAAACGAAAGCCAGGGACTTGATCGAGAAGGTCTTGAAACCCAAGCACGTGCTGCCGCCCGAGGAAGGCGAGGAGTTCAACTACATCACTGACATCGGTGCGAAGTGGTTCCGGAACTGCTTCTATTTCTTCTCCACCTACGCCTGCCGAGGCCCGAACGCCCTGTCGCCCAGCTTCGAGTCGAAGTTCGCGCGCATGGAACCCCTGGGCGACGGCACATTCGCTCTCTACTTCATGCGCTGCACAGGCAAGGAATGGGTCGGCGTTTTCGACGCGCTCTCCGTGGACGAGTGCATGAAGTCCATCCAGGACGACACTTGGTTCGTGCCTTGAGAGCCTGGCGGAACGGGACGATCCCCCGAACTACGGAGCATGGACATGAGCGTGCCTGACGACGTGCGGCGTGAAGCCGAGAAAACCGGAGAGGAGAGTGTTCAAAGGAAGCGGCAAAAAAGGCTGGGCTACCGACCGTGGACGCTTCAAAGTCGAGATGAAAAGCAAGCATTCCTACGGCTGCGGCGTGAAGACGACGCGGTAGCTGCTGACGATGCCGGGGCCTCGGTTCTCGACGCGGACGCGGTAGGCGTCGGCGGGGAAGGTCATCGTCGACTGGTAGTTGAGGCCGCGCCCGCCCACCTGGACGACTCCCTGGCCGTTGGAGCGGGTGACGATGAAGTCGAGTTTGTCGCCCCCTGGTTCGCGTTGGCGGCGACGCTGATCGCGTAGCGCTGGGCGTTCTTGAAGTTGATGCTGGTCTGCACCGAGTCGCCGACCTTGATGTTCTTGTCGTACGACCAGGTGTAGGCCTTGCCCGGCTAGGGGGTTCTGGCGCCGCCCCACCAGAGGAACATGATCCCGCCGCAGCCCAGCACCAACAGCAGCAGGATGACGCCGCCGATGATGAGGCCGACCTTCATCGCGACCTTGCCGCTCTCGGCTTTCGCCTTGTCGCGCCGGGCTTTCCGGTGGTCGTCCTCTTCGTCGTCGTCGTCGTCGTCCTGCACGCGGGATCGCTTGCCCGGCGGCGGCTTGGCGTCGTCGTCGCGCTTGCGCGACTTCCTCGGCGACGGGGCCTCGCCGTCGTCGTCGGTGAACAGCCCCTTCTGCTTGACGGCCTTCACCCACTCGTCCATGCCGTCGCACCAGACCATGTCGTGCGGCTTCAGCAGCCCCGACTCGACCAGCTGCTTCAGCTCCTCCCACGACACCGGCCCCATCTGGTGCTTGTTCGCCGTGTAGAACCATTCAACCGCCATGATTGATTCTCTCCGCTGCGCAAGGCGCGTCCGCGCGACGCATCCCAAGGGCCAAAAAAAAGAACAGGGGGATTCTACTCCCCCTGTCGCCCAGTTTCCAAGGGTTTTGCGCGATCACTACTTGCGCGGGGCCGCCACGAGCTCGCTGAGCGTTTCCAGGTTGCGGCTGAACACGTCGCTGGAGAGGAACTGGAACCCAGGGCTGAACTTCGGCTGGCCCACGAGACGTTCCCCCGCGTAGGTGGTGATCCAGCGCCCGTCGCCGTCCAGTTCCTTGAGGATGCGACGCACTTCCGCAACGCACGCCGCGTCGCTGCGAGGCTGCGACTCCGTGACTCCGTTCCTGACGTTGTCGTACGCCTTGACGATCGCGTCGAAGCGGGCGGGCTGCTTCCAGCCGTAGTGCTTCGGGGCGGCGGAGTCGTCGTAGGTCAGCTGGTAGCGGGCGTCCATGAAGAGCGCCTTGTTCGTCTTGAACTCGTAGAACCGGGCGATCTTCCCGTCCGGGAGCAGGCAGGTCCGGTAGTACTTGAGGGCGCGCGGTAGCGGGTCGAGATACTTCTTGTCGCCCGTGTGGCCCGCGATCTTGAGGAGCGTTTCCATCACGTCCTGCGACTCCCAGCCGGAGATGGCGGCCGGCTCGTATTTCCTCGCCCAGATGGGGTGCATG
>JAYSSW010000988.1:0-5928 GCA_043720335.1 Planctomycetia bacterium | reverse complement strand
TTCAATTCGGCCACGGCACCATTGCCGTGGAATACTGCAGGACGTGGCGCGGCAGATCGCCCCCTTTCCGAACTTCAATTCGGCCACGGCACCATTGCCGTGGAATACCTCCGACTTGTATTGATGCCCGACCTTTGGTATACGACTTCAATTCGGCCACGGCACCATTGCCGTGGAATACAATGCCCTCCGACACCTACTACAATTCCGCTAGCTGGACTTCAATTCGGCCACGGCACCATTGCCGTGGAATACCCCGCGTCAAGACAGTAGAGCGGACCCGCCGCCGTGCACTTCAATTCGGCCACGGCACCATTGCCGTGGAATACACGTTCCGCATGCTCAAGGAAGAGTGGACTATGGGAACTTCAATTCGGCCACGGCACCATTGCCGTGGAATACATGGTTTCTAGTAGGGGCAAGTCGATAGCATCAAGACTTCAATTCGGCCACGGCACCATTGCCGTGGAATACATCTATGGCTTCACCAAAGGCCAGTTCTCCGTGATACTTCAATTCGGCCACGGCACCATTGCCGTGGAATACAAACGGCGGCGCTGGCGAGAAGCGCGCCCTACTCGCACTTCAATTCGGCCACGGCACCATTGCCGTGGAATACGACCGGCATGGGGAGTTTGCCCGAACCACGTTCCCAGAACTTCAATTCGGCCACGGCACCATTGCCGTGGAATACTCCGCGTTGGGTTCCTCAAGGACGGCGAAACCGACCTACTTCAATTCGGCCACGGCACCATTGCCGTGGAATACCGCTCGCGGCGGAACGTGTTGCAGGGACGCCAATTATGGCCTCCTTTGCGAGCGGTTGGCACTTTCGCCGACTTGCGGAGCAAGCCAGCCCACTTCACCGCCACGGAAACGCTTTGCGTCAAACCCCTTGCGGCACGCGAGCGGACCACGCGCGGGTTTTCCAACCCAACCGTCACTTGTCAAAGAACTTCCGGCGAACTGGCAGAGCCAGCCCGTTTTCACCACCGCGCCGCTCGGACGCCTTTTCACGGCGAACCGAACGCGAAACGGGCCATGCCCAACAGCATAGCCCGCGCGAAACCGATCGGCCAATGTTCCCGCGAAATCCTCAATCCTCGGCCGCGAACAGGCCCACCCCGTAATGCCGGCCCGCCCCCAAACACACCGGACCCGCCAGCGCCGTCGGCCACTCGATCCGCACATGCCAACGCGGCAGATGCACATGATGCGTCTTCACCTGGTAGTCTTTCGCCAAGCCCAGCCCAGGTCGATAGCCCACATGCCTCCAGTCCAATCGGGCCTCATTGCACAACTGCTGCGGAAAACCCGCCTGGCAAAGCGCGCTCCGCAACAGCCGTTCCGTCTTCGCCGCCCGATGGTCGTCGTGCCCCGGCAGAATCACCGGCGTCACCGTCGACCACGCGCGCGATCCCTCCTCCTTGTTCTTCTCCTTCTTGTTCTTCAAGTACAACTGCACCTGCAAATCCTCGTCCGATAGCACGGAAAGCGACGCGACCGCCTCTTGGGGTTTCTCGGCGAGCAGCTCCTGGCCATTGAGGACGCGGCGCAGCCAGGCGATCTCCGCCCCCCCGTCGACCGGCCCGACCACGAGGATTCGGCGGACCATGCCAACGTCTCGGAACTTCCCCTCGTAGAACGCGATGGAAGGCAGCGGCAGATAGACGAAGCGGGCGGTGGCGTCGTCGCCGCGCGCCTGGGCGGCGCCGTCCTTGGTGTGGCCGTGGATGAAGGTGTTGATGCGTTCCTGCGACCAGCCGGCCCGCAGCGCCGCCGCCGCCGCCGCGTGCCGGACCATGCCCGCGACGGTCGGCGTCCAGCGCGGCGCGTCGTAGGCCTTGAACAAGGACCGGCCGGCGGCCTGCGTGGAAAGCGCCTCGACCGACTTGCGGATCTCGAACGCCGCGACAGGACGTGGCGAACGGTCGCTGTCGCAGCGGTAGCCGACCGAGCGGAACTCCGCCAGCGGCGGCACCGGCACGAACCCGCCCGCCTGGGGAAGCCGATTGAGAAACGCCTCGTGCCGCTTGAGCAGCGCGTCGAGCGTGCCAGGCACGGGGACGCGCAGCCGCAGGCCGGACGATTCGACGACCGGCCGCCAGCGCTGCCCAGTGAGCATGTTGAGCGCGTCCGGCCCGTCGAGCAGCGCGCCGTTGCCGACGGCCATGTCGATCCCCCAGCCCAGGGCGACCACGCTGCGCGCCGCCGCGAACAGCGTCTCACGGTGAGCCTCGCACGCCGCCCGATCCGCGTCCCCCAGCTCCCAGACATAATGCACCGCGCTGCCGTCCGGCAGGTGCGTGGGGCGAACCGTCTTCATCGAGCGATGGGTCGCCGGATTGGCGTCGCCGGAATTGGACAGGTTGCCTCGGCTCCACGCCCCCGCGACCACGTCCATCGCGTTGTTCGGCACCGAGAGCCGGAACGGCGAGCCGTCGGTTTTCGTCGGCGCGACGATGACCGGATCACCGAGCGATTCCAGCCAGCGCAGCATGGGGGCCGCGTAGTCTGGAAACGCCGTGGCGCTTCGCCATCGCGCAGCCGACGCGGAGACGAGAGCCTGGAACAGCCGCAACGGCGCCGGAGGCCATTCGAGCGATCCGCCGTCGCCTCGGCCATGGAACGCATCGCCGAGCAACCGGATCGAAAGGCACAGGTGCGAAGGCATTGCTAGCTCCTCCTTGCCCTTCTGCGGCCCGTCACTTCGCCGGTGGCAGGGTCAGCGTTTCCGGTGACATCCCTCTTCGCGAGTTCCTTGTCGAAGTTGACGGTCTTCGATTCGCCGACGCCAAACGCCTTGGCTGCGGCTTCCGCGAACGATTTGGCTTCTTCGTGCGTGACCGTGGCGGGGATGCGGCGGCCGTCGTTGAACACCTCGTCGAACGCGCGAGGCTTGTCGAGGTTGCCGACGAGCATGCAGCCTTGCCGAAGGTAGGCAGTCGTCGCCGCGGTGAAGGCGGTCAGGGCCAGGCCGAGGATGTAACGGCGCAGGGCGAGCGTCTTCTTCTCGTCCTTGCCAGCGGTCAGCATGCGCAGCGCGACCAAGCTGAGCGTGGCGTCGCGGCGGATGCCGCTGGTTGCGATGACGCCGCCGTGCACTCCCGCTGCGGGGACGTGGATGAAGCCCTGCGCAGCGTAGGAATCCTTCGTCTTCTTGTCGGCGGTGTCCTCCAGCAAGCCGTCCTCGACGTAGGTGGTGGCGGGAACGAACTGGGCGCCCCGCTTCAACCGCTTCACGTCGAACGCGCGGATGGTGGACGCGATCAGCCGGGGCAGCTTGACCTGCGTGTCGCGCGAGTCCCACACGCCGAACACGAGCGAGGTCGGGGCGATCTTCGCCATCGGCTCGGCGTCCCCCTGCTGGATCGCCTTGAAGCAGTCCTGCACCTGTTTGTGCAGCGGCGAGCAGCGGACGATGGCGTCCCCCGCGCGGTGCCCGGCTTCGAGCAGGTTCACTTCCTTCGGCCCCGCCTGGATCGTCACCTGCGGCACCAGCCCGGCGTACTGCGGCTTCGCGAAGATCGGCTCGATGCGGTTCGCCTGCGAGCCGACGCTGTCGACGAGGCAGACGTTCTTGTCCCCTTCGGGCGGGTCGATGTTGTAGCCGCCGGGGAAGTTCTCGCCGGACGCGAAGGTGGCAGGGAAGAAGACGCCGTCGCCCCCTTCGACTGGCGCGAGATGCTCGCGGATCACCAGGGCGGCGGGGCCGTCGTCGGCAAGCCAGGCGTCGTACTTGTTCAGGTCGCTCATCGGGTCGTCTCCAGGGGGGTGGCGGGCAGGAAGCCCTTGAGGTATTTCGTGCGGTATAGCAGGCGGTATTCGAACAACCTGCCGGGATACTCCGGCGGCGCGGAGAGGACCGCAGCCCATGCGGCCGCCGGGGGCAGCGGCGTCTGCCAGGCGTTGTAGCGGTACTTGCGTGAGTCCGGCCCGCGCCACGGACGGAACCGCTGCAAGCCGATCAGACACAGGTACTCGACCGTCGGGAACGAGGTCGCGTCGATTCCCTGCACGTCGGGCGAGAAGCCGATGTCGAGGTTCATCGCGCCGGCGGCCCGTCGTGCGTCGAAGTAGAACGGCACGACCGACTTCTTGGGATCGTCCGGGTCGGGGATCACTTCGGGATACTGCAAAAGATCGTGGCCGAGCTGGCGCGGCGACGTGCTGGCCCAGCGGATCGCCCGCGGCAGCGCCCGCCGCATCGCCGACGCGATGCTCGTGACTTTCTGCCGTCCCGCCCACGTTTTGAAATCGCCGCCGCCCGCCGCGTCGTCTTTCCACCAATCGAGCCAAACGTCGAACGCGCCGCCCAGCTTCAGCGGCGAGGTCTCCGGTTGCTCCGGCTTGTCTGCGACAAGGTCGGCGGCTTCAATCGCGTTGAGCAACTGCTCCAGCGTGCGGTCGGCCATTGTGGTGGCGCGGACGCAGAACTCCCTTCCCTCGTTCTCGAACCAGCCTTCGGCGCCTTGCCAGAGGCGGTCGGCGAGTTCGAGGAGGCCGCAGCAGGCGAAGAACTGGCCGGGGTTCGTCGGGTCGACTTTCACGCGGATGCTCATCGCTTGGCCTCCTTCGGGGTCGGCGCGGTCGGGTGGATGCTCGCGGAGTAGTCGGCGGCGCGCAGCAGCGACTCCAGCCAAGCCAGGCCCCAGCGGCCGTAGCGCCGCTGCAAGCGCGCGAACCGGCCCGGCGCCGCCATCATCGCCTCGGCGACATCACGGTCGCCGTAGTTCGGGTCGCTCGCCTGGTCTGCCGTGAAGTGCGGCCTGCCATTCCCGTGGTGCGCCGCGACCAGGTGCACCAGCAGTTCCTTGTGCTCGGTGCTCAGATTCACATAGGCCGCTTCCAACTTCGCTTTGTCGGGAAGATCGAGCAGCGAGCCGAACTCGTGGCGATAGCCGATCTTCATGAGCGGCGGCTTGCGGTGCCCGCTCTTGGCGAGGATCTTGTCGGGATACTCGTGGTTGCGCAGCGTCATCTTCTGCCACAAGCTGCGGTGCTTGCCGAGATCGTGCCAGCGAGCCGCGAGCGCCAGCACCGTTTCCAAGCCCGTGCCTTTCAGCAGTTTTTCGCCGAGCTGCAAGGCCACGTCTTCGATGCGTTTCGAGTGGTGTTCAAGCGTCTGCTCCTCCGCCGCCGACGCGCCGCCGCCTTCGCTGGTGTACCACGTCCACACCAGCTTGCCGCTCGGCGCCGTGTCGCCGTCCTCGGGCGTGTCCGCGTCCTCCTCCGTCGGCGGTCTCATCACGATGTTGGCGACACGTCGCACTTTCACGACCGTGTCGGGCGACTTTTCATCCCAGAGGCGGACGCGAAGCTGTTTGCCTTCCTTGTCCCGCCATTCGTCCGCCTTGTCGTAGTCGGTCAGCTTTTCTTTGTCGAAAGCCGTGCTGCCTTGCAACATGCCTTGGTTCAGCCCCCCGGCTTCCGGCGGCAGCAGGACCGTTCGGTTACGCAGGTCGTTCGCTGGCTTGTTCTGCCGATCCTTCTTGACGAGTTCACGAAGGGTGCAAACCATCACCTCCCCGTCGGGATCGACCACCCAGGCGTTCAGCTCCTCGTCGCGGCGCGGAGCGAGCCGGTCGGCGATGGCCTCCAGTTCCTTGAAGACGCGGTCGGTTTGGTCGTGCAGCAGTTCGTGCGGCTTGAGCGGATACACTTCAACCAGTTCACTCGGATCGGCGGCCTTCAACAGCTCGCCGACCAGCAACCCCACTTCCTCGCGCCAGCCGACCTGCGTCTGCGGCGGCTCCCAATCGGCGACGCCGTGCAAATACTCCTCGACCGGCGGGCGGCCCGGCAGCTTGTCGCGGATGCTCGTCAGCGTCCACGCGTCGAACAGGATGTCGGTCGCCGGCAGGATCTCCGGCTGCGGCGAGAACGCGGCCTGCTTGTCGGCCTGCGGCAGTTCGTCGAGCGCTTGCG
>JAYSSW010000987.1:0-12658 GCA_043720335.1 Planctomycetia bacterium | reverse complement strand
GCGTGCGTCGCGCGTTTCCATGCGGTCATTGGGTTGCTGGGAGTGCGCTGCGAACCACATGCGCGATGCGGGGCTGTCGGAACGCACCGCGTACAATGGCCTTGCCACCTCCTCTCGCAAGCCGATGGTCGCGCCGATGTCGATGTTTTCCCGACAACCTTGGACGAGCCTCACCGAAGCGCAGCTGCTCGCGCAGTGCGACGTCGACACCTACCGCGCCAGCGGGCCGGGCGGGCAGAAGCGGAACAAGACCAGCTCGGCGGTGCGGCTGCGGCACGAGCCGAGCGGGCTGATCGTCATCGCCGAGGAGAGCCGGTCGCAGCACGAGAACAAGGCCAAAGCATTGATCCGCATGCGCCAGGCGTTCTTCCTGCAACTGCGTGAAACGGTGATGCTCGACGAGTCGCTGTTCGAGAGGCCGGAGATCGCCGACGCCCTCACGCGCGGAGGCCGGCTCAACGTGGGCCGCAAGGACGTGCGCTTCTGGCCGGCCGTGGGCCTCGCGCTCGACGTGCTGCAAGCGGCGGAAGCCCGCGTCAGTGATGCTGCCCAAGCCATCGGCGTCAGCACCGGCAACCTGATGACGTTCCTCCAGGCCGACCCCAAGGTCTGGGAGCAGGCCAACCAGCTGCGCCAACGCTTCGGCCTGCACCCGCTGCACAGCGGGTGAGGATTTCGCCACGGATAACACCGAGAAAGGCAGGGAGAGGAGGAGCCAAGCCCCACCATGAGCAACGCGATTGGTGGGGGTGACCCCCAGGAATCGCTTCGCTCATCCTGGGGCTTGGTGTCCTCTCCCTGTCTCCCCCTCTCCCTGTCTCCTTCACTGATCCGATTCCGCAAGCCGCCGTATAATCACCGCATCCCGCCGATCCGACCTCGCGTGAAGGAAGTGTGCGTGCATGTCCGCCGCCCAGTGGCTCCGTGCCGTTGACTGCCCCCTCCTGCAGCCCCAGGCCGACGAGGTCGATCCGCTCGCCCTGCGGCTGGTCCAGCGCCTTTTGGAGATGGCCCTGCTCAAGCACGGCAGCGACGACGTCTCCGCCGCCCTCCTCCAGGAGATCGCCAGCACGCTGCGGGCCGACCACGTCGGCGTCTGGGAAGCGACCCCCGCCTGGCTCACGCGCTGGCGCTTCGACCGGCCCGGCGTGCGCGTCAACATGGAAACACTGCCCAAGCCCCTCTTCAACGACGTGCTCGACCGCACCGCCGGCGTCATGCAGCCCTCGGCAGGCAATGTGCCAGCGATAACCGCTGCGTGCCTCAGCTTCGTCGACCGACCCAACCGTGTGCTGGTGGCGACCCGGGGCCGCGAGGCGTTCCATGCCGGCGAGCTGGACTACGTCGTCGCGGCGGGGCACTACCTCGGCGTCGCCCTCGAGAAAGCCCGGCTGTTCGACGTGTCGGCCGCCCAAAGCTCGCGCTTGCAAGCGCTCATGGACATCAACCGCGAACTCGCCCAGCAGCGCGAGACGATTCCACTTCTCGAACACATCGCCGCCCAGGCCGCCAAACTACTGCACTGCGAGCGGGCCAGCATCTTCCTGTGGGACCGGGGCCGCCGCGAACTGGTCGGCCGCCCCGCGCTTGGCATGCCCAACAATGAGCTGCGCATCACCGAATCGACCGGCGTTGTTGGCAAAACGGTGCAAAGCGCGACCCCGCAGGTCGTGCAGGACGTGAAAAGCGACGGCGCCTGGAGCGGCGTCATCGACAAGTCGTCCGGCTTCCAGACCCGCAGCCTCGCCTGCGTGCCGATGAAGGACCGCGCCGGCGGCATCGTTGGCGCCCTCGAAGTCATGAACAAGACCGGCCCCTTCAACGACGACGACCTCGCCACGCTCGACGTGCTCGCCACGCAAATCGTCTCCGCCCTCGACAACGTCCGCGAGCTGGAAGCCCTGCTCCGCGCGGGCCACGAACTCGACAGCCAGGCACGCCTCGCCGCACGCATCATCGGCAACAGCGTCCCCATCGTCGCCCTGCGCGACACCGTCGCCCGCGTCGCCCGCACCGACCTCCCCGTCCTCATCCTGGGCGAGAGCGGCACCGGCAAGGACGTCGTCGCCCGCGCGGTCCACTACAGCAGCGCCCGCCAGCACCACGCCTACATCCCCGTCAACTGCGCCGCCATCGCCGAAACCCTGCTGGAAAGCGAGCTGTTCGGCCACGAGAAAGGCTCGTTCACCGGCGCCGACGCCACCCGCGCCGGCAAGTTCGAGGCGGCCAGCGGCGGCACCCTCTTCCTCGACGAGATCGGCGACCTCTCCGCCGGCGGCCAGGCCAAGCTCCTCCGCGTCCTCGAAGAAAAGGTCGTCTACCGCGTCGGCGGCACCGCGGCCATCCCCGTCGACACCCGCATTGTCGCCGCCACCAACCACAACCTGGCCGAGAAGGTCCGCGCCGGCAAGTTCCGCGAGGACCTGTTCTACCGCCTCACCGTCGTGCAGCTCGACCTCCCCTCGCTGCGCGCACGCCGCGACGACGTGATGGTGCTGGCCGAGTATTTTTTGCAGCAGTTCAGCCGCGAAGCCGGACGCAAGACGCTCAAGTTCAGCGCCGACGCCCGCAAGCGCATGGAGCAGCACGACTGGCCCGGCAACGTCCGCGAGCTGCGCAATTTATTGGAACGCGTCGCCTACCTCTGCCCCAACGACAAGGTCGAAGCGGGCGACCTCGCCTTCATCCTCCGCCCCGGCAAGGACGCGGCCAACCCCTACTCCGAACTCACCTTGGCCGAGGCGACCGACGCCTTCCAGCGCGACCACATCCTCGCCGCCATCGAACGCGCCGGCGAGAACATGAGCGACGCCGCCAAGCTCCTCGGCCTGCACCGCCCCAACCTCTACCGCAAGATGAAGCTGCTGGGCATGGAGACGAAGTGAGAGGCCTGCAAGCCCCAAGATGAGCGAAGCGATTCTTGGGGGTGACAAACACACGGGTTCGACCCCCACCAATCGCGTTGCTCATAGTGGGGCTTGGCGTTTCCATCCACATCCTCATGCCCTGTCCTTCCCCCGACCATACACTGACCTTCGCGTCCCGCTCTCCGTCCCCGACCTCGCTTGGACCTCGCCATGTCGGCTACCGCGCTCGTCGAGCAGCTCGTCCGCATCGTCGGCCCCGCCGGCGTTCTCGCCTCCCCCAGCGACCTCGTCGTCTACGAGTGCGACGGCTACACCATCGAGAAGAACAAGCCCGACGTCGTCGTCTTCCCCACGACCACCGAGCACATCGTCGCCATCGTCCACGTCTGCGTCCAGCACAACGTCCCCTTCATCCCGCGCGGCGCCGGCACCAGCCTCGCCGGCGGCTGCCTCCCTGTCGGCGGCGGCGTCATGATCGCCCTCACCCGCATGAAACGCATCCTCGAAGTCGACTTCCGCGACCGCTTCGCCGTCGTCGATCCCGGCGTCGTCAACGTCTGGCTCACCAACCTGCTCAAGAAAGGCGGCTACCACTACGCCCCCGACCCCTCCAGCCAGGGCGCCTGCACCATCGGAGGCAACGTAGCCACCAATTCCGGCGGGCCCCACACCCTCAAGTACGGCGTCACCGTCAACCACGTCCTCGGCGTCGAAATGGTCCTCCCCGACGGCCGCGTCGTCGTCACCGGCGGACCCGTCGAGGACATGCCCGGCTACGACCTCACCGGCCTCATCGTCGGCTCCGAAGGGACCTTTGGCATCGCCTCCAAAACCTGGGTCCGCATCACCCGCAACCCCGAAGCCTACCGCACCCTGCTCGGCGTCTTCGAAACCGTCGACGACGCCACCAACGCCATCAGCGACATCATCGGCGCCGGCATCATCCCCGGCGCGCTTGAGATGCTCGATCAGTTGATTTTGAAAGCCGTGGAGGAGGCGTTCCACTTCGGCTTCCCGCTCGACGCCGGCGCGGTGCTCATCATGGAGGTGGACGGCCTCGACGCCGGGCTGGACCAGGACGCCGAGCGTATTGCTGCGCTGGCGATGAAGAACGGCGCGCGCGAGGTTCGCCGGGCCAACACCGAGGCGGAACGGCTGCTGCTGTGGAAGAGCCGGAAGCAGGCGTTCGGCGCGATCGGCCGGCTGTCGCCGAGCTACTGCACGCAGGACGGCGTCGTGCCTCGCTCGAAGCTGCCGCACATCCTGCGCGTCATCACCGCCATCGGCGTGAAGCACGACCTGCGCATCGCCAACGTCTTCCACGCCGGCGACGGCAACATCCACCCGATCCTGCTGTTCGACGAGCGCGACCCGGATCAAGTGCGCCGCGTGCTGGAGGCCAGCCACGAGATCCTCGACGAGTGCATCAACGTGGGCGGCAGCGTCACGGGCGAGCACGGCATCGGCGTCGAGAAGATCGACTTCATGCCGAAGCTGTTCTCGCCGACCGACCTGGCGATGATGCTGCGTCTGCGGATGGCGTTCAACCCCGACAACCGCTGCAGCCCGCGCAAGATGCTCCCCACCGCCGGCGCCTGCATCGAGCAGAGCCACGTCGCCCGCCGCGCGGCGATGTGACGGGCGAAGCGACGCGAAGCGAGCCATATAGCCCCCGGCTTGCCGGGGGGTGGCGTGCAAGTTGGGCCGGAATGTCGCATGTTTCATTTTCTTCTGCACCGAAGGTGCTGCATCGCAAAGCCCAGGGTCGCGCTAGCGCACCCTGGGCTGCCCCACTTCTTTCTGTCTCTGCCCCAAAGGGGCTGCATCGCTGCTGGGGACACGGCCGATGCAACGCCGTTGGCGTAGAAATCCTCTTCAGGACGATGTTCCCAGGGTGCGCTGCGCGACCCTGGGCTTTGCGATGCAGCACCTTCGGTGCAAAAACCAAGTCGTTCCATCGCTTGTTCCATCAAACGAGCGATACCTGATAGCATGCATTCAGCACCCGTTGGGCACGAACTTCCACCCCTTCGCAGAGCCGGCCATGCCACTCAGAAAGATCGCTCCGGTGCATCCGGGGGAAATCCTCCTCGAAGAGTATCTTCGCTCCTTGCGGCTCAGCCAGTACCGCCTGGCCAAGAGCCTCAGCGTCCCCGCGCGCCGCGTCAACCAGATCGTTCACGGCACCCGCGCCGTCACCGCCGACACGGCGCTGCGGCTGTCGCGCTTCTTCGGCACCTCGGACCGCTTCTGGCTGAACCTGCAAGCCCACTACGACCTGGAGATCGAACGGGACCGCCTCGGCGACCGGCTGTTGCACGAGGTCCAGGTGCTGGCGGAACAGGGATAGTCGCGATGGAATTCCCTTTCGCTTGGCCGGCGCGCGAGGGCGGGTTACAATGAACGCGTGGACCCGCCGGAACCTCGCGTTTTCCGAGACATCATGGCCATTTCTCCCTGTCCTGAACAGATCGTTCCTCTTCTGCAAAGCTGGCTGGATCGCAGCCTCAACAACGAAGCACTGCGCTGGCTCGACGACGCCGTCGGCAAGGCGGCGCTCGGCGATCCGCGCGCGTTCTTCATCGCGTTCAGCCAGGCGCCGCGCCGCGTCGGCAAGGCCGACCTGAGCCTGGACGCCGCCGACCTCGCCAGCGCCGACGACGCCCGGCCCGGCTGGTCGCCGCGCCGCTGGACCGTCGATCAGGCGGCGCGAACGCGATTGGTTCTGGCCCTCCCCGCGCCGACGGCCGAGACGCTGGTCGGCGTTCTCGACAAGCTGTTCGCGGCGGGCGACGTGGGGGAGCTTGTCGCTCTGTACCAGATGCTGCCGCTGCTGCCGTTCCCCGAAGCGCACCGCTGGCGGACGGGGGAGGGGATTCGCACGAACATGAAGGCGGTCTTCCAGGCGGTGGCCCACGACAACCCGTACCCGTCGGAACAACTCGACGAGATGCCGTGGAACCAGCTGGTGCTGAAGTGCCAGTTCATCGGGCTGGTGCTGGACCCGGTGGTCGGCCTGGACCGCCGGGCGAACCCGGCGCTGGCGCGGATGCTGTGCGACTACGCGCACGAGCGCTGGGCCGCGGGCCGTTCGGTCAGCCCGGAGCTGTGGCGCGCGGTCGGCCCGTGCGCCACAGCCAAGGAGCTGAAGGACTTGCAGCGCGTGCTGCAGAACGGCGGCCCCCTGGAGCAGCAAGCCGCCGTGCTGGCGCTGCTGGCGTGCCCCGACCCCGCGGCGACGGCGCTGCTGGAGCCGCACGCCGCGCTGGTGCAGCAGGCGAAAGCCGGCGCTTTCGGCTGGGCGTTGATCGCGAAGGCGCTGTCGTAAACAATTCGATGACACTGTTCAAGAAGGTGGCCCATGGACACTCCGCAGAACAACCCGACAATCTTTATGCAAAAATCGCAGGCGGCGATGGAACTGGCGAAGGTGCACTATCAGCTTGAAGGGGGCCTCACGCAGATTTTTCACATCACCGACCGTGCGGAAGTCGAGGTGGTGCAAGCGGAGCCGATCAAGCTGCTCGAAGTAAACGAGAACACGGTGCCGTCCGGAGTGATGCCGCTGCATTTCGGCCCGGCGCCGGAGATCGGCGTTGGGTATCCGTCGGTCATCGTGGAGGTGACGCCCGAGGAGCTGGCCAAGATCCGTTCGCAGGAATTGAAGCTTCCCGCAGGATGGCTGCATTGGGAGGAACTGCCGAAGCCGACGGGCCAGAGCGGAGCGGCGTGATGGCCACCGTCCTCGAATGGTCCATAGGCTATGCTCGTCAGGCTGACGCGGACTTCAAGACGTTCGAGGCGATGCAGGCCATGGAGGTTCCGGCGTGCCACAAGCTGCAGTTCCTGCAGATGGCTTGCGAGAAACTGGTCAAAGGCACATAGATTGACACATGCCGCTCATCTTCAATTGTGTTTGTCCACATGCCACGCTGCATCGACTTGCACAACTCAAGTCGGCAAACCCCTTGTTTTCGAGGGCGGCTCGCGGAAGGTTGTTTTACACCCTTTCCACGGAACTCGTAACAACTCGTGATGGTGGCACGCATGGACTTTTCGCTTTTTTTTGCGTGGCAGAGTGATAGCCCGCTCGACGACAACAAACACCTGATCCGAGACGCAGCGAAAGCGGCTGTAAAGCGGGTGGCGGCCGATGGTGAGGTCGAGGAGTCGCCGCGCCTCGACCACGACACGAAAGGGTTGTCGGGCACTCCTGAAGTTGCCAACGCGATCTTTGCGAAGATCGAGCGGGCGGGGATGTTTCTCGGCGACGTTACCTTCGTCGGTTCATCGCGGTCGCACGATGGGCGAGAGAAGAAGTTGCCGAATATGAACGCGGCGATCGAACTAGGCTTCGCTGGTAAGGCAATCGGCTGGGATCGCGTGATCCTCGTGATGAACAAAGCCTACGGCGATCCTGAAGACCAGATCTTCGACATCAAGCATCGTCGCAACCCGATCACTTTCTGCGTCCCCGCCGACTCAACGGACGATCACCGAAAAGAGGAGGGCCGGAAGCTTGCAAAGACGATTGAGGAGGCCATTCGGACACGCCTGAAATGCGAGCATGAGGCAGCAAAAGATACGGCGGCCATCCTCGACCAGCACTGTCTCGATATTCTGATCGCCCACTCCCAGCACGATTGGTTCTCGACAAACCCGATCACGACGATGGGCCAGGCTCTCAGCTCGCACGCAACACTGATGGCCATCGCGAGGATGCTGGAGTTGCGAATACTACGCTGCGACGTGCAATTCAATCCGGTTACGTCGAGCGTCAACTATGCCTATCACTGGACCTACCTCGGACGCCAGGTGACTCGACAACTCGGAATCATCAAGTAGCGGCCACAAGAAACTACTTGTCTTGCCAGTTGTTTTATGTAATAAGAATTGCGCAATTCGTTTTTAGCAAGGAGTTATAATCATGCCACGCTACATCGACCCGCACATCCACATGAGCGCCCGCACGGCGGACGACTACGAGGCCATGGCGGCCGCCGGCGTCGTCGCCGTCATCGAGCCGGCCTTCTGGCTCGGGCAGCCACGCACCTCCGTCGGCTCCTTCATGGACTACTTCTCCAGCATCGTCGGCTGGGAACGCTTCCGCGCCGCCCAGTTCGGCGTCCGCCACTACTGCACCATCGGCCTCAACTCCAAGGAGGCCAACAACGTCCCCCTCGCTGAACAGGTGCTCGAGATCCTGCCCCTGTTTCTCGGCAAGGAAGGGGTCGTCGCCGTCGGCGAGATCGGCTACGACGACATGAGCGCGGCCGAGGAGCGATTCCTGATCGCGCAGCTCGTGCTGGCCAAGGAGTTCGGCTTGCCGGTCATGATCCACACGCCGCACCGCAACAAGAAGCAGGGGACCACGCGCAGCATGGACGTGATCGAGGAGCAGGGGATTCCGCCGCACCTCGTCGTCATCGACCACAACAACGAGGAGACGGTCCGCGAGGTGCTCGACCGCGGCTACTGGGCGGCGTTCACCATCTACCCGCGCGCCAAGATGGGCAACGAACGCATGGTCGAGGTCGTCCGCCAGTACGGCAAGGAGCGGATCATCGTCGACTCGTCGGCCGACTGGGGCGTCAGCGACCCGCTCGCCGTGCCGAAGACCGCGAGGCTGATGCTCGAACGCGGCATCCCGGCCGAGCACGTTCACGCGACCTGCTACGGCAACGCCCTGGCCGCGTACGGCCAGAGCGGCCAGTTCAACGAGTCCGACTGGCTCGACCCGCAGCCCATCGACCAGCGCACGCTGTTCGAGGGCAACAGCGTGCTGCGCGGCCAGGCGCCTCGCGTGGAGGAGACGCCGATGCCCGACGTGATCTCGTGACGGGGAGCGGAGAACTAACCGCAGAGACGCAGAGACGCAGAGGAAAAGGCAGAGAAAGGCAGAGGGAGGCAGAGGGAGGGAGAGGAAAAGCGCCAAGCCCCACCATGAGCGCAGCGATTGGTGGGGGTGAGTTGGCCGCAAGCTTCGACCCCCACCAATCGCTGCGCTCATGGTGGGGCTTGCCTTCACGCTCCCTGTTTCCCCTCTCTGCGTTTTCCTCTGCGTCTCTGCGTCTCTGCGGTTAGTCCTCCTTGTCGATACGATTTCGGGGAAACCGTTCATGGCGCTGTTCCTCGTCGGGTTCCTGATGGCGACGCTCGGCGTCGCGCTGCTCGTGCTCGGCGAGACGCCGTTGTTCGGCGGCCGCGTCGTCGCCGCCCGGCGGGCACGCTGGGTCGGCGGCGTGCTGGTCGGCTTCTTCCCGTGTTTGTTTGTCGTTCGCTGGATCGTCGGCATCTTCGACGCGGACGGCCAGGTTCCCGCGCCGGCGGTCGGCTGGTCGCTGTTCGGCGTGTGGCTGTGTGTCACGTTCGGCATGCTGTTCCGCTCGCTGTTCCCGAAGCGCGAGCCGAGGCGCCGGCTCGGCCAGGTGCGCGAGGCCAACCCGTTCGAGCCGGCGCCGGTCGAGGACGAGGAGCCGATGCTCGAAGGGGTCGACGAAGTCGTGCTGGAAGAGATCCCTGCGCCGAAGCCGGCGAAGGCGGCCCCGGCGAAAGGGGCCCCGGCGAAAGCGCCGCCCGCGAAGAAGCCGCCGCCGCGCAAGCCGGCGAAGGACGAGGCGGATCCCTTCGATTTTTCGTGAGCCGCGTGGGAAGCGGAAAGCGAATTGATATGCTTTTCAACGAAAGGCCAAGCCCCACCATGAGCGAAGCGATTGGTGGGGGTCGAACCCCAGGAATCGCGTTGCTCATCCTGGGGCTTGCGGATCGTGACACCGACATGCCAGACGCCACTTGCTTGATCGACGGGTTTGGTCCGCTCCCGCTGCTGCGGCCCGCGAGCGTCGCGGAACTGGGGGAGTTCGTCCGCAGCGCCGGCGCCGACGGCAAGGCCGTCTACCCGGTCGGCGGCGGCACGACGCTCGGCCTGGGCGCCTCGCCGACCAAGCCCGGCGTCGCCGTCGATCTGCTCGGCCTCGACCAGATCGTCGACTTCCCCGCGCGCGACATGACCGTCACCGTGCAGGCCGGCATCCCCGTTGCGACGCTGCAGCGCACGCTCCTCACCGAGAATCTGCGGCTGCCGATCGACGTGCCGCAGGCCGACCGCGCCACCGTCGGCGGCGTCGTCGCCAGCAACACCAGCGGGCCGCGCCGCCTCGGCTACGGCACCCTGCGCGACTACGTCATCGGCATCAGCGCCGTCAACGACGACGGCGACGAGTTCAAAGCCGGCGGACGCGTCGTCAAGAACGTCGCCGGCTACGACACCTGCAAGCTCCTCGTCGGCTCGCTCGGCACCCTCGGCGTCGTCACCCAGGTCACGTTCAAACTCAAGCCCGGCATCGAAGCCCATTCGCTGACCGCCATCCCCACGACCTGGGCCGAGTTGGACGCCCTTTTGACCAAGCTGCACACGTCGCGCACCCGGCCCATCTGCGTCGAGGTGCTGAACCACGCCGCCGTCCGCACGGTGTTCGATGCCGCGAGTGTCGAAGCTCCCGATGCCGAAGTCGTCGTTCTCGTCGGTTACGACGGCAACGCCACGACGGTGAAATGGCAGGAAGGACAGCTCGCCAGCGAGATCGGTTCGGCGGAGATGCGGACGCACCACGGCCACGACGCGCTGTGGGCTGCGCTCGTCGAATCCGCGCATTCTCCGGGCATGCCGACGGCGTTCAAGGCGAACCTGCTGCCGAGCGGCGTCGCTACGTTCTGCCACGTCGTAGCACAGGCGAATGACATCCCGTTGTCACTGAAGGCGCACGCGGGCAACGGCATCGTGGTCGGGCAGTGGAGCGATGGCTTGACGAGGGAACAGGCCCCCCGCGTGCTGGCCGTCTGGCGGCACGTCGCCGCGAAGGTGAAGGGCTGCGTCGTCGTCACGCGCTGCCCCTCCGAATGGAAGAGCGCGATCCAGGTGTGGGGCCCGCCGCCGGCCGACGCCTGGCTGATGCGCCAGGTCAAGGACCGCATGGACCCGCGCCGTCTGTTCAATCCGGGGCGGTTCGTGGACGGGATTTGAATTTGCGAAGGCAAGCCCCACCATGAGCAACGCGATTGGTGGGGGTCGAACCGCGCGACGACTCACCCCCAGGAATCGCTTCGCTCATCCTGGGGCTTGGCGGACAATGTCATCCCCCTGTTTCGTCCCGGCCTCTCCAGGGTGTATCATTCAACTATGACCATCGCGAAAACATCGCTGCCGCTCGTCGGCGACAAGAAGAAGAACGACGCCGGCATCGACTACGAGTTGTTCCTCGACTGCGTGCATTGCGGGCTGTGCACGTCGGCGTGCCCGACCTACGTCGAGCTGGGCGACGAGAACGACAGTCCCCGCGGCCGCATCTACCTGATGCGTGCGGTGACGGACGGCCGCATCGAGCTGGACGCGCAGGTGAAGGGGCACCTCGACCTGTGCCTCGACTGCCGGGCCTGCGAGTCGGCGTGCCCGTCGGGCGTGCAGTACGCGAAACTGATCGAGCCGTTCCGCATGCACATGGAGAAGACGGGCCAGAACAAGGAACCCTTGAACTGGCTGCAGCGGCTGCTCGTCTACGGCATGACGCCGTACCGGGGCCGCATGAAGGCCGCCCTCGCCCCGGCCCGGCTGATGCAGTGGACCGGCGCCGATTGGCTGCTCAAGAAATCCGGCCTGCTCAAGATCCTGCCCAAGTCGATCAGCTCGCTGCACGACATGCTGCCGCCGCTCCGCTGGCACTACGGCAACCTGCCCGAATTCCTCCCCGCCGAAGGGCCGAGGCGCGCCCGCGTCGCTCTGTTCCTGGGCTGCGCCGGCGACGCCTTCTTCCCCGAAACGACGGTGGCGACCGCCCGCGTGCTGCAGCGCAACGGCTGCGACGTGTGGATCCCGCGCACGCAGAACTGCTGCGGCGCGCTGCACTACCACGCCGCCAAGGAGGATCCCGCCAAAGCGTTCGCCCGCTCCAACTGCGAAGCGTTCCTGCCCGACGGCGAAAGCATCGACGCGAACCACCTCGACGCGATCATCACCAACGCCGCCGGCTGCGGGGCGATGCTCAAGGACTACGGCCACCTGCTGCACGGCACGCCGCAGGAGAAGAAGGCGGAAGTGTTCCAGAACAAGGTGAAGGACATCTCGGAATTTTTGATGGAGCTTAGCCCGATCAAGCCGACGCACCCGATCAAGATGCGCGCGACGTACCACGACGCCTGCCATCTGTGCCACGGCCAGCAGATCCGCAAGCAGCCCCGGCAGCTGCTGGAGATGATCCCCGGCCTGGAGTTGGTGCCGCTGGCGGAAAGCGAGATCTGCTGCGGGGCGGCGGGCAGCTACAACCTGACGCAGCCGGAGATGGCGGAGCGGCTGGGGTTGCGCAAGGCGAAGAACCTGCTGGAGACGAACGCCGACGCAATCTTCACGAGCAACGTCGGCTGCCTGATGCAGATCGGCCGCTACCTGCGCGAGCAGAAGCCGAACCTGTGGATCGCCCACCCGGTCGACGCCCTGTGGGCGAGCTACTCGGGCGAGCGCGGGTGAATGACGGCCAGCGGTCAGGTGCAAAAATCCGAGCCTGAGCGCCAAGCGAACCTTGAAGAAGAAGGCCGTTCCTGGAGAGTCGCCGGGGTCTGAGCCCGAAGCGCGAGCGAGGCCGACCCGCGCGACGACGCAAGCCAAGGGAACGGCAACTCGCGCAGCGAGAGCCGCGAACCGCGCGGCGGCTCGCTGCGCATTGGCGAACGGGAGACGCCCGGACTTGCGTCGTCGCGCGGGTCGGCCTCGCTCGCGCTTCGGGCTCGGACGGCTGGCG
>JAYSSW010000986.1:0-2813 GCA_043720335.1 Planctomycetia bacterium | reverse complement strand
CCGGACTTCCGCGAGGAACGGCTCGAAGCCCGGCGACTCCACGTCCGCTTCCGTGACGACGACCGGCGTCGGCTTGCCGTTCAGATGGAAGACGACTTGCTGCTGGTCCGCGTCGACCGACCACGACACGACATCGTCCCAGCGAAATGTCCAGCGCGTGCGGTAGAAGGCGAAACGCGAAACGCCGCCGGGATCGACCACGACGCGCATGAGGCCGAAGGTTCTGGCGCCGAAAGAGAGGACGAGGCAGCCGCACGCCATGCTCATCGTTGCAGACAGGAGATCGTCCGACAGCACGCCGAGGATTTTGATTTCCCCTGTTGCGAACCACGCCCAGCAAGCGAGGAGTGTGATGAGAAAAACACCTGCCGCGCTCGAAAAGACGAGCAAGAACCCAGCCGCTGCGAGCCAGTTGCCCGGGCTGTTGCGTGGCCAGTAATCGCTGCGCATCGCGTGCCCCGCTACTTCTTCTTGCCGCTGATGCTCTTGATGGCGGCGGTGATCGTCTGGGCCTCGGCCGACTTCTTGTTGTCGAACTTGCCGTTGAACTCGCGCAGCGCCGGCAGGGCCGACTTCGCCTCGGGGCCGTACTGGCCCAGCGCCACGGTCGAGGCCAGCTGCACCTCCTTGGCCTTGTCGTTCTTGACGCGGTCGATGAACAGCGGCACCATGTCGTCGGCGGGGGGCTTGATGTTGCCCAGGGCCGTTGCCGCCGCGGCGCGCACCTTCGACTCGACGTCCTTCTGCAGCGTCGTCTTGAGCGGCTCGATGGCGTCCTCCACGTCGTTGGCGTTGACCAGCCCGCGCTTGCCGATCATCTCGGCGGCGAGGGCGCGGTCCTTGCCGGTCTTGGACGACTGCAGCATCTTCAGGTACTTCGGCATCTCCTCGCGGCGCGGGGTGCCGCCGGCTTCGACCAGGTTGATGCAGACGACGGCGACCAGTGCGACGAAGAGATACCGGAACATGGCTTGGCTCCTGCGTGCGGGAAGGGAGGGCTGTCTCTTGGAACCGGCGCGGGGCGAAATGGTTCCGGGAAATGTGCGGGGACAACAGGCTCGCTGCGCGAAAAAAAAGCCGAACGCGGCGCGCTCGGCTTGGTGGATCGATGGGCGGGCGGGGCTACTTCTTGTCGCCCTTCTTGGCGTCCTTCTTGTCGCCCTTCTTGGCGTCCCCTTCGCCTTCTTCCTCTTCCTTGGCCTTCTTCGCCTTCTTGGCGACCAGCTTGACGACCTTGACCTTGGGCAGCCCGTAGGGGCTTTGGCCGTCCGACCAGCGGTCGTCGGCCTTCAGCTTGGTGATGCGTTCGCCGCGCGTCAGCACGCTGCGGGCGCGCTCCAGCGAGTTCTTGCGACGCAGGCTTTTATCGATCGACATGGCCCATTCCTTTGCAAACAACGCGAACCATTAACCGACAACGGTTCGCTCTATCATAAAGTTTTTCCCGGCAGCGACAAGATGCGGCAGGCGCGCGGGGAGGTTCCTGGGAAAGCGGCTGCCCGTCTTTCCCATGCCGCCGCGGAAAGTCCCAGGCCGTCCACGCCGGGCGGCCTGGTGGCGAAGCTGCGGAATTCGCTGCGCTTCTGCGGCGTCAAGATTCGGTGGTTGATGACGGCTTCACGCCCGGCGACACGGCGGCGAGCTGCGTGGCGAGCTGCAGGATCTTGCGCCATCGTTCCTGGTTGTCCTTGTCGACGGAAAGGTTCAAGCCGTAGCGGCTCAGGCACTGCACGGAGCCTTTCCCCGCCTGCCAAAGATCGTGGATCGTCATGTCGAGCGGGACCGGCGTCAACCCGCCGCCGCCGGTTTTGCCGGGAGGATGATGGATCTTCCCGCCGATGTAGTCGCGCACCCGGAACGTGTCGCCGTCCCAGCTGATATGGCAGTACCTGCCCGGCCCGCCTTTGCAGAGGGCGGGATGGTCGAACCAGGCGATGAACGTCTTGGTGCCGCCCGGAAACACGGCGTCTTTGAACTCCTTGAAGTCGAGCGCTTTCGCCGTGTCGCGGCCTCGCAGGGCGGAAAGCCCCATTTCGACCGAGAGCGCCACCGCCTCTTTCTGTCCGGGCGTGACGTCCTTGGCCTCGCCAACGGCGTCCTCCACGGCCTGTCGAAGTTGGGCCGGGTCGCGTGCTTCGTCGTCGGCCTGTTTCAGCTCCGCCTCGACCGCCGCCGAATCGCGTTTCGTCATCCAGTCCTCGAAGATCGAAGCCGCCTCATCGACGCGACCGGGGGCGATCACGAAATCGAGCGCGATCTTCGCCGCGAGCTTCAGGAGTCGGGTCGTCATTGCGGTGTGTCCTTGCGTGGTGATGTCGGCGTTCGCGCACTTGGTGACAAGTCTATCGCAATCCGCACTCGCCGACCGTCGCTGAAAGGTCGTTCTTCGCTCGCAAATGACGGGTCATGGCTCCGGGACACCCCGTTGGCGGCAAATTCCGCGCGCGGTGAAATCATTGCAGTTGCAGGGCGATGGGTTCTTCCAGATCCATTTCGGGATCGGTGGCCGTGGGGTTGGGGCGGGGGAACGCCTGCCCCAGCTCCAGGTACGATTCGGCCACGTCGATGAGCGCCACGGCCAGCAGCTGCCTCGCTTCGGGCAGGTCGGCCCCGCAGGTGATGGCCGCCGGGAAGTCCAGCACCTGGGCATGGACTCCCCCGTCCACGAACTTGAACCCCGCTTTGTACTGCAACATGGCTTTGATAGCTCACCATTATTACGCCGGCTCGAAAGTACATCAATTAGCAAGTTCCGCTGGGGCGGCGTACCGCGCCCAGGGGTGGAGGAAGTAGCTGACCACATGGCTGGGCAG
>JAYSSW010000985.1:0-2814 GCA_043720335.1 Planctomycetia bacterium | reverse complement strand
CCGACGCCAACCGCGCCGCCACCGAGCTGGAGCAGCGCAACACCGACGTGCTGCAGGCAGAGCAGGACACCGCGCTGGCGTCGGCCCGGCTGAGCCAGCTCCTCAGCCTAGACCCGTCGACGCGTTTGCAGCCAACCGACGGCTGGGTCGTGCCGCAGTCGCTTGTCCCCGACCCGATCCCGCTGCCCGAACTGCTCGCCATCGCCCTGATGCAGCGGCCCGAGATGAAGGAACGCCAGACCGCCGTGCAGGCCGCCCTGCTGGAGATGAAGGCCGCGAAGCTGCTGCCGTTCTCGCCCAACGTGCTGCTCGGCTACAGCACGGGTGCGTTCGGGGGCGGCGGTGACCTGGCGACCGCCGCCACCGGCCAGTCCCGGTTCGGCAATTTCAACGACCGCCAGGACTTCGACGCCGTCCTCGTCTGGTCGCTGCGCAACCTCGGTGTTGGCAACGTCGCCCAGATCCGCGGCGCCGAGAGCCGCGTGCGCTCGAACCAGTGGCGCGAGATCGAGATGCTCGACCGCGTCCGCGCCGAGGTCGCCAGCGCCCACGCCCGCACGCACCTCCGCTATCGGCAGATTGAAACCGGCGAGAAGGCGGTCGCGTCCAGCACCCTGTCGTTCACGGAGGACCTGGTGCGGACCAAGAACCGCGAGGGCCTGCCGATCGAGGTGCTTGACAGCCTGCGGCTTCTCGCCCGCAGCCGGCAGGCGTACCTCGACGCGATCATCGACTACAACCGAGCGCAGTTCGAGCTGTACGTCGCGCTGGGGCAGCCCCCCGCTGACGTGCTGGCCCGCCCCGTGCCAGCCAGCCTTGTGCCGACCCCGGCGGAATTGATTCCTGTCCTCCCTGCCCCGAAGAAGTAGCGGGGCCGCATCGACGCAAGGAGGACGGAAGATGCTCCATCGATTCCATCGCACGATTCCGTGTTTGGCGATACTCATGCTGCTGTCGGGCTGTGCGCTGACCGGGCAGGACGACGAGCACCGGGCCGCGCCGCTGAGGTACGTCGAGCCGCCCCAGGTTGTGGCGACGGGCCGTGCTTCGCCCGCGCCGGACATCGTCCAGGCTTCCTTCACGCAGAAAGCGACCGACGTGAAAGCAGAGAAGATCGCGGCGCCGAAGACCGACGGCGAGCAATCCATCGACCTGGCCGGCGCGCTGCGGCGAGCGGGAGCCGCGAACCCGGTGATCGCGCTGGCGCAGGAAGCGGTGACCGCCAGCCGTGCGGAATGGCTGCAAGCGCGGGCGCTGCTGCTGCCGACGCTGAACGCGGGGGCGAACTACCGCATGCACAACGGCGCCTTGCAGAATTCGCTCGGGATCATCCGCGACGTGAACTCGGAATCGCTCTACTTCGGCGGCGGCGCCGAGGCGCGCGGCAGCGGCACCGTCGTCGTCCCCGCCGTGCGGCTCGTCAGCCATCTCGGCAACGCCCTGCTCGAACCGCAGGCGGCACGCCTCCAGCTCGTCGGCAGGCTGCGCGACGCCGACGCCGTCCAGCAGCAGATCATCCTCGAGGTCGCGGTCGCCCATCTCTCCCTCTGCGGCGCCCAGGCGAGCCTCGAATCGCTGCATCAAACACGGCGCGAACTGGATGAGATCGTCCGCGTGACCGCCAACTTCGCCAAGGCGGGCCAGGGCCGCGACGGCGACGCCCAGCGCGCCCGCTCCGAACTGCACCTGCTCGAAGTCGAACTCGACAAGACGCGCGAGCAGCAGGCCGTCGCCGCCGCGAACCTCGCCCGGCTGCTGCACCTCGATCCGTCGACGAGGTTGATTCCGGCCGAGGAGACGCCTCCCGTCGTCGAGTGGGTCGATCCCGCCACGCCGCTCGAAGCGCTGCTGGCACAGGCCGTCGCCGGCCGGCCTGAGATCGCGGCGCAAGCGGCGCGCGTGGGCGCCAGCGAAGTGAAGCTGCGCCAGGAGCGCGTCCGTCCCTGGGCACCCACCATCGCCGTCGGCTTCAGCGCCGGCGAGTTCGGCGGTGGCGGCGGGATCTTCAGCCGCTTCGACCGCTTCCAGGGACGCACCAACTTCGACGCGATGGCGTTCTGGACCCTGCAGAACCTCGGCTTCGGCAACCACGCCCTGCAGAACCGCGCCCAGGGCCAGCTCCAGCGTGCTGAAGCCGAACAGCGGTTCGTCGTCGACGAGGTGCGACGCCAGGTCTCCGACGCACTGGCGCTGGCGCAGGCGCGAAGCCGCGACGTGGAGATCGCGCGGAAGCGGATTGTGACCTCCCGCGAAGGCTACCAGCAGGACCTGACGCGCACCCGCAACGCCGAAGGCAGGCCGATCGAGGTGCTGAGCAGCCTCAACCAGCTCAACGCCGCCCGGCTCGACTTCATCCGCGCCCTGGTCGGCAGCAGCCAGGCGCAGTTCCAGCTCGCCGTCGCGCTCGGTCGTCCGGCGGCCGTCAATTTTCCTGGAAAAAGCGATTGAAGCGAGTGCGTAGCGGACGCGGAGCCAGTCACCAATCGGGCGAAGCTGCCAGGCGGGTCCATTGCGCCTTCCGGGAAAGTGCCCGCTTCGATCCAATCGAATGTGCCGACGGTCTGGAGGCCCTCCAATTCCCTTCACATCTCCGCCATTCAAGCAGCCGCAAAAAAAACCGATTGACATGTCGGAAGGTTCCGATATAATTAGGCAACGGAGACGCACGATGGCCGCCAAAGCCAAGCCGATCAAGCTGACGCCGTTGGAAGCCCAGGAGCAGGCCGCCGAGTGCCTGAAGATCCTGGCGCACCCGCATCGGCTGCGCATGGTCCAGATGCTGCTGCGCGGGCGCTACGCCGTCGGCGAGCTGGC
>JAYSSW010000984.1:0-5948 GCA_043720335.1 Planctomycetia bacterium | reverse complement strand
TACCAGGTCATCAACCGCACGCCGCAGCCGCGCTCCGTCGCGCCGTTCTTCGAGCTGGTCGCGAACGACCCGCCGGCCGTCCATCCCGACGAGGTGCTGCCCGCCGTCGAGGAGGCGATCCGCAAGGTCGAGGACCCGACCGGCTACCAGGACATCCGCAACTCGGTCGGCATGTCGCGCAAGCCGATCCCGCCGTCGAAGGCGCCCGACGAGGCGTTCCCGACGGCGATCACCGGCGTGGCCATCTGGGACGCGACCGCCGCCGACCCGAAGCAGCGCGACGTGAAGATCAAGGACCTGGCCGACTGCACAAAATTCACGATCTTCGTGCGCGGGTTGAGCAACGGGTTCGTCGAGGTCGACGCGCCGGTGCCGGGCGAGCCGCCCTTGACGCAGTACAAGACGCTGCAGCTGAACTTCCAGCGCCAGGGGGGCCGGGCGTCGGTCGATTCGCGCGACATCCAGTTTGTCGGGCCAGCGCAGTGGATTTATCGGTCGGCGGGTCGTAGGATACCCGCTCTCGCGACCCCTCCGATGGCGGAGGAGAAGAAGGACGCGAAGTAGCACCGACCCCCGCAACCAACGTAGAGGTTCCGTCCATGGCACATAAGAAAGGCCAAGGCTCGACGAGGAACGGCCGCGACTCGAACAGCCAGCGCCTCGGCATCAAGGTGTACGGCGGCCAGACCATCCGTGCCGGCGGCATCATCGTCCGCCAGCGCGGCACCCGCTTCCACCCCGGCCACAACGTCGGCATCGGCCGCGACGACACGCTGTTCTCGCTCGTCGACGGCGTCGTCACGTTCGGCACCAAGCGCCGCATCAACGTCGTCCAGCCCGAAGCCAACTGATTCCCGCCCGAACGACCCGCCAGCTGCCGCTTCGCCACGAACGGCACTGGAATCGAAGCACCAGCGAAAAGCCCGCGCAGCGATGCGCGGGCTTTTTGTATGGTGCCTTCTGCGGGCTGTAATCAGACGCACTTCAGAGCCACGACTGGCAAGGAGTGGCTAACCCAAATCCCACGTCCGCAAGCCGAATCGTTGCGCGGGGCCAGCCACTCCTTGCCAGTCGTGGCTCTGAAAACGGTGATTCTAGCCCGCCGCAGTGTGGCCAAGCCCGTGCCCGCTGGACACGACAGGATCACTTGCCATTGCTGTGGAGCGAGCTGCGGATGAAGAAGACGGCAGCTTCGCCTGCGGCACGGGCTGGCGCGCGATCCCGTCAACGAATTCAAGGCCGCTCTTCTGCTCCTGCTCCTTGATGTCGCGATACATGGCGTCCAGGTCGTAGTTGAAACGTGCGGCATATGCGTCGCGCACCCGGCGCACCTCGTCGACAATCGAATCGTTCACGGCTTTCCCTCCAGCAATTCCTCAGGGGTGCAGATGATGGGAGCCGTGTAGCCCTTGGCCTTACAGACGGCTTCGATCACGGGCCGCATGGCGGCGTTGGCCAAATGACGGCAGTTCCACGTCAACAAGTACGGGATCGACCTCGTCGCCGCAACCGCGATGTGCAGGGCGTCAGCGGCCGCCTTCGCCGGCAGCGCTCCCGCTTGAAGCAGTTCTTTCGCCAGCTCCACTGACTCCACGGTCGTTTCGAGCACCAGCATGGGCAGCAGCACGAGAAGTCGCTCCTGGGATGCCGTAGGGTCGCCAGCGCCGGCTTCATCGAGAACGAGCTGCGAAATGCAAAGCTCGAAATTCGCACGGCTGGTTTCCCACCATTCGCGAGTTACCTGCTGATGCCCCGCCATCACCACGTCGCGGCTGGGCCGTGCCGTCAGGTAGCTGACAACGGTTGTTTCAAGGTAAACTCGCTCTGCCATGCAAACCTGCGGAAATGAGCATGAACTTCGCTGGACGGACCGTTGAACTTACCGCATTGTTCACGGACAGAAGGCGATTGTCAAGCGAGACGCCGCGCCACCGCCCCGCGCCGTTCGCTTGCACGCCGGAGCGGCGGCCGCTAAAGTGACGGCTGGCGCATCCTTCTCGCAAGCCCTCGCAGGAACCGAACATGGCGGCCGCGCTTCGCTTCGCTTTGATGCTCGTGGCGATCACGGCTTCCGTCGCTGGCGCCGACGAGCCGCGTGCGGCGTTCGTCCTCAAGGACGGCTGGGTCGAACTTGCGCTGAAGCAGGACGGCAAGCCGATCGCCGACGCGGCGGTGCAGATCATCGACGAGAAGGGGACGCCGTTCGGCGAAGGGGAGACCGGCGCCACCGGGCAGGCGTCGTTCCCGGCGCCGCGCGGGACGTCGTTCACGCTGGAGATCAAGTCGGCAGGCCGCACGTCGGACCCGATCCGCCTACACATGATGGAGCAGCGGTTGGAGCCGGCTCGCGTGCTGCTGAGCTACGGGCTGCGGCCGTGCTGCCGCTTCAAGTCGCAGAGCGACGAGCCGACGCCGGAAGCGCCGACGGAGGCCGCTGCGGAAGCGGTGCCGATCCAGACGCCCTATCTCTATCGGGTGCTTCTGGTCGGGATGATCGTTTGGCTCCCCTGGCTTGCGGTCGCCTTTCTCGTTCGGAAGTACCGGCGTTCACGAGACGAAACCTCCATCACCAAGGAATGAACATGCGTGACCGTTCGCGCCGTCGTGGCTCGTCGCCGGTCTGGGCGCCGCTGCTGGTGATCGGCGCCGTCGTGGTCGGGCTGGGGGGCTATTTCGCCTGGCGGCACTTCGCGAAGCCCGTCCCCGCTCCTGGGCGCGATCTGGCGCAGGAAGCCCGCGACGATCTGAAGTCGCGCAACTACAAGCCGCTGTCGACGCCGCTGGAAGCGCTGCTCGCCGACGCCGCGTATGAGCCGGTGCCGACGCAGTCTTCCGACCTGCTGCTGCAAGCCGCCCCCGACTTCACGCTGTCCGACACGCAGGGGAAGGACTGGTCGCTGGCGGCCCAGTTGAAGGAGGGGCCGGTCGTTCTCGTCTTCTACTACGGCTACCACTGCAACCATTGCGTCAGCCAGCTTTTCGCGCTTGACAAGGACGTGGCCAAGTTCCGCGAGTTGGGCGTGCAGGTGGTCGCCGTCAGCGCCGACCCGGCCGAGCTGACCCGCGAGCGGTTCAAGAAGTACGGCGTGTTCCAGTTCCCAGTGCTGTCCGATGCTTCGAACCAGGTGGCGACGAAGTTCGGCGCCTACCTGCCGAACCCGGTCGCCGGCAAGGAAGGGGACCTGCTGCACGGAACCTTCTTGATTTGCCGGGAGGGGAAAGTCGTCTGGATCAACCGAGGCGACGCGCCGTTCACGGAGAACCAGACACTGCTGCACGAAGCCGCCCGACAAGAAGGCCGCCTGCCCAGCAGAGCCGCGCCGAAATGAGTGCGAGCGGTTGATCTACGGCATTCAACGCGACTTCGGGAACCGACCTGGACATCGTGGCAGGGAATGGGATACTCTGTACTGTTGAACCTGAACCTGGCTGGCTCCCGGCCCGCGCCGCTCGCCGCCTCCTCCCCTCATTCCCCGGAAAACCATGGCTTTCGGCGGCGACGACCAGTCCAACATCGGCTTCGTCACGGCACGCGGGCGCGACTGGCCCAGCGTCCGGCAGTACAACGTCTTCCTCGAGAACCGCCTCGGCGCACTGCTCAACGTCGTCCGCCGTTTCGAGACGACCGACGTGCGCATCCTGTCGCTCACGGTTGTGGACTCCGCCGACTGCGCGATCATCCGCATGGTCCTCAGCGACCCCGAACGGGCGATGGAGATCTTCCAGCAAGCGAAGCTGCCGATCACCGAGAGCAACCTGCTGGTGGTGAAGCTGCCGCAAGGCGACCAGCCGCTGCTGCAGATCTGCAAGGCGCTCTTGGCGGCCGAGATCAGCATCCATTACGCCTACCCGCTGATGGCCGGCCACGAGGGAAGCCCCGCGCTGGCGCTGCACGTCGAGGACATCGACACCGCCGCGCATCACCTGTCGTCGAAGGGTTTCGACCTGTTGTCGGAGAGCGACTTCAACTCGTAGGGTTGCGAAACTCATTGCCCCGCCGATCACCGCAAGGGTGCGCCGACCGCGCACCTTTGTTTGTTTCCGAACCTGAGAACGCACCATGGCCAAAGTCTCCATCGCCACGCCGCAGGAAGTCGTCGCCATCGACCGGGGCCGCATGCGCGAGATCGTGCGCGGCGTGCTGGAGGAGGAGAAGGTCGCCGACTACGAGATCAGCCTGGCGTTCGTCGACAACGCGACGATCCACGTCCTCAACAAGCGCTACCTCGACCACGACGAGCCGACCGACGTGCTCAGCTTCCCGCTCAGCGACGCCAAGGCCAAGAAGCTGTCGGGCGAACTGGTGGTCGGGGTCGAGGTCGCCCAGTCCCAGGCCACGGAACGCGGCCACGACGTGCAGGCGGAGCTGTCGCTGTACGTCATCCACGGCCTGCTGCACCTGTGCGGCTACGACGACCACGACACCCAGGACCAGCAGGCGATGCGCGCCCGCGAACGCCACCACCTCGCGAAGCTGGGCATCCCGGACATCGCGGAGAAATGATCCCCCAAGCCCCAGGATGAGCGAAGCGATTCCTGGGGGTTCGACCCCCACCAATCGCGTTGCTCATGGTGGGGCTTGCGGTTTCATTTCTTGATCCCTCCCCATCCACCCACCGCGAGCCAACCGCATGCCGATGGAAAAAGCGACCGGGCTGGTCATCCGCGCGTCGGACTACAGCGAGACGAGCCGGATCGCGACGATCTGGACGCGCGAGTTCGGCAAGGTGCGCGGCCTGGCCAAGGGGGGGCGCCGGCTCAAGTCGGCCTTTGAAAGCTCCCTTGACTTGCTGACCGTCTGCGGTATCGTCCTGCTCCGCAAATCGTCCGGCGGCCTCGACCTCCTCACGGAGGCCCAGGTCTGCGAGCGGTTCCCGATGCTGAGGGAGGACTTGTCCTCGCTCTACGCGGGCTACTACCTCGCCGAGCTGCTGGACGGTTGGACGGAGGACCACGATCCGCACCCGGAGCTGTACGACGAGGCGCTGCGGACGCTGCGCCGCTTCGGGCAGCCAGGGACGGTGACGGGGTCCTGCCTGGCGCATTTCGAGCTTGCGTTCTGGCGCGAGCTTGGCTATGGTCCCGCCCTCGAAACGTGCGCGGACTGCGGGGAAGAGTTGTCGGCGCCGGGCCTGGCGTTCAGTGCGGCGGGCGGCGGGGTGGTCTGTCCGCGCTGCCAGCCCAGGCAGCGCGAGAAGCGGGCGCTTTCCGCCGGCTGCTGGTCGGCCTTGAAGCTGCTGAACGCCGACGGGGAGGCTTGGACGCAGGTGCAGGACGCCGGCGCACGCTCGGAGGTGCGCCAGGTGCTCAACGACTATGTGACGTACCGCCTGGGGCGCCGTCCTCGTTTGCTGCCTTATGTGGGGAGTTAAGGTCGTGACAACATCGGCTCATTCGGTGCGGCGCTTCCGCTGGCCTCGTCTCCGCCTGCCCCAACTGGGCTTGGCGGCGCTGGCCTGCTGCATGCTCGGCGGCTGCGCGGTCTCGACCGCCGACCTGCTCACGCCGCCTTGGAAGCGGGGCGCCGAGGCCGCGGCCAAGGACGCCCCCGTGGACACGCTCGTGATGCGGGGCAGCGGCGCGTCGAAGGACATGGCTCTCGACGCAGCGACACAAGCCGAACTCGACACGGCGCGCCGCTTGTTCGAGGCGAAGGACTACGTCGGGGCCGAGGCGGCGTACCACCGGATCGCCGAGCGGCGCCTGCCGAACTCCGACCAGAACGTCTTCACCAAGGTGCTGGGGACGCAGCTCGCCGACAGCAAGGTCAACTGGCCGCTCGTCGAGGACGCTCTCTTCCACGAGGCGGAATGCCAGCGGCTGCAGAAGAACTACCGCGAGGCCTCCAGCACGTACAAGAAGCTGCTGGAGAACTTCCGCCAGACCCAGTACACGCAGCGTGCCGCCCAGGGCCTCTTCGAGATCGCCGACTACTGGCTGACCGCGAC
>JAYSSW010000983.1:0-2818 GCA_043720335.1 Planctomycetia bacterium | reverse complement strand
TTTTTCCTCGCTGGCGCTTCGGGCTCAGGCGGTGATTTCCCGTGCATGGCGTCGTTTTTGCCCGGATCGTGGACCGCTGGCCTGGGCGCCGCTCGATTTGACCGAATCGGGCGGGCTTATCGCTTGACTCCGCCTGAACCTTTCCCTTACCTAGACACTGCAACAACCGTGTAGCACTGCTCTCCGAGACCCTGGCATGCGCGTGAAAGCTCTGACGGCCTGGCACGTGCGGATTCCGCTGAAGAAGCCGATCCGCCACGCCTCACACACGCGCGTCGACACCGACAACGTCCTCGTCCGCTGTGTCCTCGACGACGGCACCGAAGGCTTCGGCGAAGGGGTTCCCCGCGAGTACGTCACCGGCGAAACCATCGAGTCGGCCCTCGCCCAGCTCAAGGCGAGCGACCTGGCTTCGCAGTTCGACCCCTGCCGTGACTTTCCCGCGGCGACCGCGCTGGCTGAGCGCTTGAAGCTCGCGCCGATCCCCGACGACGAGCGCGGCTGCCGGGGCAACGGCGCCCGCTGCGCCGTCGAGATGGCGGTCCTCGACGCCTACGGCAAGCACTTCCGCGAGCCGCTTTCGACCGTAGTGAAACTGCTCACGCCCGACCTCTACGAGCCGCGCCCGTGGGTGCGCTACAGCGGGGCGATCACGTCGGCGCAGGGCTTCAAGGCCCGGCTCGCCGCGTGGAAGATGTATCTGTACGGCTTCAAGCAGCTCAAGCTCAAGGTCGGCATCGAGGGGCAGGACGACGTGTCCCGGCTCCGCTCGATCCGCCGCCGGGTCGGCAGCAAGATGGACGTGCGCATCGACGCAAACGAGGCGTGGACGCCGGAAAACGTGACGCAGCGCATCCTGGAGCTGAAGCCGTTCGGGATCACGTCGGTGGAGCAGCCGCTGCCGCACGGGCAGATCGCAGTGCTTCCTACGATTCGCAAGGCGACCGGCGTGCCGATCATGCACGACGAGTCGCTGTGCGGCATGGTCGACGCGGAACGCGCGATCAACGCGCAGACGTGCGACCTGTTCAACCTGCGGCTGTCGAAGTGTGGCGGGTTCACGCGGACGCTGCGGCTGGCGCAGTACGCCCGGCTGCACGGCATGGGCTACCAGCTCGGCTGCCAGATCGGCGAGTCGTGTTTGCTCTCCGCCGCCGGCCGGCATTTCGCCAGCAGCGTCAAGGAGATCCGCTACTGGGAAGGGTCGTATGACAGTCACCTTGTCAAAGAAGCCCTGGGGACGAACGACCTGACGTTTGGCTGGGGAGGCTGGGCGCCGGCGCTGGCCGGGCCGGGCCTCGGCGTCGCTGTCGATCCAGCGGCATTGCAGCGCGTCGCCGTCCAGCAGGAGGTGCTGCTTGGCTGAGCAACCCTTCTCCCTGCTGGAGTTCACCGCGAAGGACGGCTACGTCTGGAAGTACCGCCAGTACGAGCCGGCCGGCACCCCCAAAGGGGCGGTCGTCTTCCTGCACGGCATCCAGAGCCACGGTGGCTGGTACGAGTTCTCCTGCACCAAGCTCTGTCAGGCGGGCTACCAGGTCTCGTTCCTCGAACGGCGCGGCTCCGGGCTGAACCCGCAGGACCGCGGCGACGCCCCCGGCGGCTTCCGCAGGCTCCTCGACGACATCGGCGAGTTCCTCACCGCCCTGCCGCGCACCGTGCCGCGCGGCCACACCGTCGGCAGGCTCCCCGTCTTCCTCGCCGGCATCTCGTGGGGAGGCAAGCTCGCCGTCGCCCTCGAACGCCGACACCCCGGCCTCATCGACGGCCTGATCCTGCTGTGCCCCGGCCTGTTCGCCAAGGTCCGCCCGCCGCTTTTCCAGAGGCTGCGCATCTTCTTCCTGCGCTGGATTTCGCCGCGCAATCGCTTCCCGATCCCGCTCAACGACCCGGAGCTGTTCACCACGTCGCTGCGCTGGCAGCAGTTTTTGCGCGACGACCCGCTGCGGCTGCACGACGCCACCGCGCGGTTCCTGGTGGAGAGCGTGCGCCTGGACGGCTACCTGCGCTTCGTGCCGAAGTACGTGCATGTGCCGGTGCTGCTGCTGCTGGCCGAGAGCGACCGCGTGATCCGCAACGAGAAGACGCAGGCGTTCGTGGCCCGCTTCGCCACCCCCGACAAGAAAACGATCGAGTACCCCGGCGCCCAGCACACGCTGGAGTTCGAGCCGGACCCCGACGTGTTCCTGGACGACATGAAGGCCTGGCTCGACGCGCACGCCGTGCTGCCGACGCCGTGAGTCGGGGAGCCATGTCAATGGGCACGGCACGCAAAGCGCCAAGCCGGCTTTCCGAGACAGGTGCTTGCGCGCACGAACGGGTGTAGGCGGCCGCGGCGGAACCCTCTCACGAAAGGTGTCTCATGGCGAAGTCTCCCGAAGAAGGCATGGCGAGCATGGCCCGCAATCTGGAGGAGAAGACCGGGCGCAGCGTCGCTGCCTGGGTCAAGCTCGCCCGCGCCGCCAAGCTGGACAAGCACGGCCAGATCGTCGCCTTCCTCAAGAAAGAACACGAGCTGACGCACGGCTACGCCAACCTGGTCGCGATGAAGGCGCTGGAGTCGGCCGATGCGCCGGCGGCGGGGAGCGACGATCTGACGGCTGCCCAGTACGCCGGCGCGAAAGCAGCGCTGAAGCCGATCTACGATTCGCTCGTCGCGTCGACCCGTGCTTTCGGCACCGATGTCGAACTGTCGCCGAAGAAGGCGTATGTCAGCCTGCGCCGCTCGAAGCAGTTCGGCCTGATCCAGCCGACCACCGCCACGCGCGTCGATGTCGGCCTAGTCCTCAAAGGCGTTGAAGCTGCCGGCCGTCTCGAA
>JAYSSW010000982.1:0-2819 GCA_043720335.1 Planctomycetia bacterium | reverse complement strand
GTGGGTCGCGCCCGCGCTCCGCTGCGCGTCGCGGCTAAACGGCCTCCGCTCACTCGCTCGCGGCGCCGTTGCTGGACCGCGTCGGCTTGCCTTCGATCTGGTCCCAGTCAACCAACTGAATCGCTGGCTGCACCACGCGCGTGAACGACGTGCGCTTGACCGCCTCGAAGCCCTTGCTGCCGCGCGCGACGATCTCGTGGCGGCCGGTGAACTCCATCGTCCTGCCCCCCGACGTTTCGACCTGGAGCATCTGGCTCTTCTTCGAGATGAGCGCCCCCCCCAGGCAGGTGTCGCCGGCGTCGAGCTTGATGCCGACGACCCCCTTGCCGACGCCCGACAAGATGTTGATCTCGTTGACCGGGAAGTGCAGCACGCGGCCTTCGACGGACGCGAGGAACAGGCTCTCCTCGTCGCCGGTCAGCACGGTGACCATCACCACGCGGTCCCCCTCGGCCAGCTTCACGACGCGCCGGCCCAGCTTGTTCGACGGCATGCGGAACGGCGCCAGCGGCAGCCGCAGCGTCATCCCCTGCTGCGTCACCACCAGCAGGTGCGGCCCTGGCGTCTCGTCCTTGTTCGCCGGCTTCGTCTCGGCCGGCACGAAACGCTCGTCGGTCGTGACGGCGGCCAGAATTTTCACCCGGTCGTCCAGCTTGAAGAACTTCGTGATCGGCTCGCCGTAGCCCGCCGTCGCCGGCACCTCGTTGACACGCAGCGTGTACGCCGTCCCGTCGTCGGTCAGGAACACGACATGGTCGAGCGTGCTGGCCGGCGCCACTGCCTGCACCGCGTCCCCTTCGCGCACGCGCGTCCCCTCCACCGACGCCAGCCGCCCGACGCGCTTGATCCAGCCGTCCTGTGTGACGACGACGTTCGTGTTCTCCTTCACGATGTACGCGTTCGGATCGAAGTCGAGCGTGTCCTCCGACGACCCCATCCGCGTCCGCCGACGGTCGCCATAAGTCTCGGCGAGATGGTTCAGCTCGTCCTTGATGATCCCCCAGAGCCTCTTCTCCGACTTCAGGATCGCCTCGATCTTCTCGGCCTGCTCGGTCTTCTCCTTTAGTTCATCGACGATCTTCCTGATCTCCAGCTGCGCGATGCGGTACAGCTGCGAGTCGAGGATCGCGTCGGTCTGCAGGGCGTCCAGCTCGAACGTCGCCATCAGCTTCTCGGCGGCGTCGGCCTTCCCCTTGCTCTCGCGGATCAGCTTGATCGCCTTGTCGAGCGCGTCAAAGATGGTCTTGAAGCCGCGCAGGATGTGGATGCGCTTGCGCAGCAGCTCCAGCTCGTACTCGAAGCGGCGCTTGACCGTGATGAAGCGGAAGTCGAGGAAGTGCCGCAGGATGTCGCGCAGCCCCAGGCGGAGCGGCTGCGGCTTCCCGTCGGCGTCGGGCACCAGGCACGTCATGTTGACCGCGAAGTTGTCCTGCAGCTGCGTGTGCTTGTACAGGTACGCCATCACCAGGTTCGGGTCGGCGTCGGGCTTGATCAGGATCGCGATCCGCAGCCCCTCCTTCTCGTTCGACTCGTTCGTCACGTCGAGCGCCTGGGGCAGCTTGCGGTTGGCGATGATCTCGCCGATGTCGCTTTCCAGCTTCCCCTTGTTGACGCCGTACGGGATCGAGGTGACGATGATCTGCTTCTTCTTCGCAGCTTCCTCCAGCTTCCATTCCGCCTGGATGGCGATGCTGCCGTGGCCCTCCTCGTAGATGCGGCGCAGCTCGGCGCGGTCGGTGATGATGCGGCCTCCCAGCGGGAAGTCGGGGCCTTTCAGCTTGTCGAGCAGGTTCGCGGTGGTGGCCTCGGGGTTCTCGATCAGATGGACCGCTGCTTTGATGCTGTCGGCGAGGTTGTGCGGCGGCATCTTCGTCGCCAGGCCGACGGCGATGCCCGCCGTGCCGTTGACGAGCAGGTGCGGGAACGGCGCGGGCAGGACGACCGGCTCGTCCTTCTGGCCGTCGAAGTTCGGCCGCATGTCGACGGTGTGCTGCTTCAGCTCCGCCAGCAGCAGGTCGGCGACGGGGGTGAGCTTCGCCTCGGTGTAGCGGTAGGCGGCGGCGGAGTCGCCGTCGACGGAGCCGAAGTTGCCGTGCCCGTCGACGAGGGGGCAGCGCATGACGAAGCTCTGGGCCAGGCGGACGAGGGCGTCGTACAGGGCCATGTCGCCATGCGGGTGGTAGTTGGAGATGGCGGTGCCGACGATGCTGGCGCACTTGCGCGGGCGGTTGTCGGAGTGCAGGTGCAGGTCGTGGTGCATCGTGTAGAGGATGCGGCGCTGGACCGGCTTGAGGCCGTCGCGCACGTCGGGCAGGGCGCGCGACGAGATGACCGACAGCGCGAAGGTGAGATAGCGGCGCCGGGTCTCCTCGACGATGGAGGCGGGATGGATCGATTCAGCCATGAGGTCGCTTGCCAAGTTTCCGTGGGGGGGTCGGCCTGGACTTCCAGATTGTATCGGAAGAGCGCCGCATCAGGACAGGTCGGTTGCGGGCGGCGATGGGCAAACCCAAGCCCCAGGATGAGCGCAGCGATTCCTGGGGGTCGCCACCGCGCGTCGCTGCGAACCGCATCGACTGCACCAAGCAACCCGCTACGGAAACCGCCTGCCGATCGCGCTTGACAAGTCGTGTCGCGTCGTTGAAAATCGTGGACGACAACGGCTCGTCGGTCTCATTGGTGACACGGAGAACACGCCATGAAAGCCATCGCTTCCATCCTGTTGGTCGTGTCCCTTCTCAGCCTTGCGGCCTCGGACGCCGGCGAGCGTCCCAAGCCGGAAGACATCATCTCCAACACCTGCGAGTTCAAAGGGATCG
>JAYSSW010000981.1:0-5956 GCA_043720335.1 Planctomycetia bacterium | reverse complement strand
CGCCGCCTTCCGAGTTGCTTGCTCCTCGACATCATTCTACCCGAGCGGCGGAAAATGATCCTTCGCTCGGCGCTCAGGCTCGGACGGTTTCCGCCGCTACTTCAGCACGACCTTCGTCGGCGGGTCGACGTGCGAGAAGTTGTACAGCGTCAGCTCGACGGGGCCTTGGGCGGCGGCGGTCGCCTGGTAGAACGCCTCCGGCGTGGTCACCGCGCGCTGGTTGACGTGCGTCACCACCTCGCCCGCTTTCAGCAATGCGCGGTCGGCGGCGGAGTGCGGCTGCACCTCCGAGATCATCACGCCGGATGGCATGCGTTGAAGCCGAGGCGGCATCTGCGCGAGCAGGCTCGCGTAGTCGACTCGCAGCCCCCGGTAGTACGGCCTCGACCCCAGCGACGACGCGATCTTGCGGCCCGGCACGTGCAGCTTCGCCAGGGTCACCTCGACCGTGGTCGGCAGCTTGCCGTTGCGGACGTACTGCATGCGAACCTTCGTGCCGGCGAGCTGTGTCCCCAACAGGACGAACAGCTCGTCGCTGTCGTGCAGTTCGACGCCGTTGATGGAGAGGATGGCGTCGTCGGTGCGCAGCTTGCCTTCGAGGTCGGCGGGGGAGCCGGCGGTGACGTAGCCGATCGGGACGCCCTTGCTGGGGACGTGTCCCTGGTCGTTGAAGCCGACGCCGAGGAAGCCGTAGTCGACCTCCTCGCCCCGTTTGAGCACGTCGATGACGCGGCGCATGCTGGCGTTGACGGGGATGGCGAAGCCGCCGGGCGTTTCGCCCCCGTGGATGGCGGCGAAGGAGGTCGACAGGCCGATGACTTCGCCCTTGAGGTTGACGAGCGCCCCGCCGCTGCAGCCGAGGTGCAGGCGGGCGTCGGTCTGCAGCAGGGTGCCGTACTGGTGCAGCGGCTTGATCCGCTCCTCCTCCTTGAGCGGCAGGCCGGCGCGGCGGCGGATGTTGCTGAGGATGCCCCACGACGCGCTCGGCTGGCCGTCGCGGAACCCCGCCGCGAACGGGTTGGCGATCGACAGCACGAAGTCGCCGCGCTCCGCCTTGTCGGCGTCGCCCAGCGTCACGGTCTTGAACGGGACGAACTCCTCCACGTTCAGCAAGCGCAGCACCGCGAGGTCGGAACGCGGGTCGGCAGCGTGGACGTCGGCGTAGGCGGACCTGCCGCCGGGGAGGCGGACGAAGATCTTGGTGGCGTCCTGGACGACGTGGTAGTTGGTGAGGACGAGTCCCTTGGGATCGACGACGACGCCGCTGCCGAACGCCTGCGGGACGTGGGACGGGTGGGAGAGGTCGAGTTTGCGAAGCAGCTGGGTGCGCTGCTCGTCGGTGAGGTTGACACCGCGTCGGACGGCGTCGGGGTCGAAGCTGCCGAGCTGGCCGGGAAGCGGCTTGGCGATGGCGCGGGGCAGGCTCTGGTAGGCGTCGGAACGCGACACGAGGATGCACGCGACGGCCGGCTCGACCTGCGCGATCGTGCGGCGCATGACGGTCTGCAGCGCCAGCGCTTTGAGCAGCTGCGGATCGTTGTCGCCCGCATGGGCACGGAACAGGGGGAACGACGCGAAAAGCGCCGCCCCGGCGATCAGACCCCAAGAGCGCATAGGCTTCCCCGAAGCGAGTGCCGGCAGCAGGCCGGACTACATCCGTTATATCCGCCGCCCTCGAGCGACGCCAACGCGAATCTCGCGGGTTTTTCCTTGTTCCGCGAAAGCCCAGGGACAGCCGTCCCTGGGAAGTCCATACCCAGGGACGGCTGTCCCTGGGCTTTCGACATGACAACGTCACCGCGACATTTCCCGTTCCCCGCGCCGCCTTCGGCTGGTCGGCGGCGGCGACGCGGCTAGAATGTTCCCGCGTAGCGACGATCCGCCCGCTTCCTCACCTTCCGGCGCCTATGTCTACCACCGCTCCGTCGAAACGCCAGCGCCCCGCCAACTCGCTCCCCTCCGGCAAGGGATTGCTCGACTGGCTCAAGCCCTACTTCTCCTCGACGGTCGGCACGAAGGTCCTCGTCGCCGTCACCGGCTTCCTGCTCACCGGCTTCGTCTTCACCCACATGCTCGGCAACCTGCAGATCTTCGCAGGCCCCGCCGCCCTCAACCGCTACGCCCAGATGCTCAAGGATCTCGGCCCCCTCCTCTGGATCGCCCGCATCGGCTTGCTCGCCGTCTTCCTCACGCACCTCGGCCTGGCGATCAAGCTGAAGCTCCGCTCCCGCGCCGCCCGCCCCGTCGGCTACGCCTGCCCCGCGACCGTGCAGGCCAGCTTCGCCTCGCGCTCCATGATCCTCTCCGGGTCGGTCATCCTGCTGTTCGTCGTTTTCCACCTCGCCCACTTCACGTTCGGCGTCGTCGATTCCGCCAAGATCGCCTCGAAGGAGAATTTGGTGAAGACCATGCTCCCCGTCGGCTCCAAGGAAGACCCCAACGTGTTGAAGAGCACCGATCCGAAAGGCTCACGCCGCGAAGGCGACTTCCTTTACATCAATTTCCTCGACCTGCAAGACTCCGCCCCCGGCCCCAACGGCACATCGGTCCCGCGGCACAACGTCTACCAGATGGTCCGCTACGGCTTCCACAACCCGGTCGTGGCGGTCCTCTACATCCTTGCCCAGCTCGTCCTGATGCTGCACCTCAGCCACGGCATCCCAAGCGTCTTCCAGTCGCTGGGCCTGAACACGCCGCGCACCGCGAAGTTGTGGAAATGCCTCGGCTGGACCGTCGCCTTCGTCATCGGGGCGGGCAACATCGCCATCGTGCTGGCCGTCTGGTTCGACATCGTCCCGTAGCGGCGCTCTCCCATCTCATGAGAAATGAAAGCGCCAAGCCCCAGGATGAGCGAAGCGATTCCTGGGGGTGAGTGGTCGCTAGGTTCGACCCCCACCAATCGCGATGCTCATGGTGGGGCTTGGGGATCGCTTTCCTCCGCGTTCGCTGCACCTGTGTGGTGCGACACTCTGGATCAATCCGCCTGACGAGGCGCACAGCCAAGGTTCCTCCATGAAGCTCGACGCCAACATCCCGCCCGGCCCGCTCGACACCAAGTGGACCCGCTACAAGTCCGAGATGAAGCTGGTCAACCCGGCCAACAAACGCCGCTACCACGTCATTGTCGTCGGCACCGGGCTCGCCGGCGGCGCGGCTGCGGCCACTCTCGCCGAACTCGGCTACCAGGTCTCCGCCTTCTGCTTCCAGGACAGCCCCCGACGCGCCCACAGCATCGCCGCCCAGGGGGGCATCAACGCCGCCAAGAACTACCAGAACGACGGCGACAGCGTCCACCGCCTCTTCCACGACACCATCAAAGGCGGCGACTTCCGCGCCCGCGAAGCCAACGTCCACCGTCTCGCCGAAGTCAGCGTCGACATCATCGACCAGTGCGTCGCCCAGGGGGTGCCGTTCGCGCGCGAGTACGGCGGGCTGCTCGCCAACCGCAGCTTCGGCGGCACGCTGGTGTCGCGCACCTTTTATTGTCGCGGCCAGACCGGCCAGCAGCTGCTCCTCGGCGCGTATCAAGCGCTCAGTCGTCAAGCCAGCTACGACAAGGTCAAGATCCACCAGCGCTCCGAGATGGTCGATCTCGTCGTCATCAACGGCCGGGCGCGCGGCATCCTCACACGCGACCTCGAGACCGGCAAGGTCGAGGCCCACGTCGGCGACGCCGTCGTCCTCGCCACCGGCGGCTACGCCAACGTCTTCTACCTCTCGACCAACGCCATCGGCTGCAACGTCACCGCCACCTACCGCGCCTACAAGCGGGGCGCCGCATTCGCCAACCCCTGCTTCACGCAGATCCACCCGACCAGCATCCCCGTCGCCGGCGACCACCAGTCCAAGCTGACGCTGATGTCGGAATCGCTCCGCAACGACGGCAAGATCTGGGTGCCGGTCAAGCCCAACGACCAGCGCCACGCCAACCAGATCCCCGAAAGCGAACGCGACTACTTCCTCGAACGCAAGTACCCGACCTACGGAAACCTCGCCCCGCGCGACATCGCCTCCCGCGCCGCCAAGGAAGTCTGCGACGAGCAGCGCGGCGTCGGCCCCGGCGGACGCGGCGTCTTCCTCGACTTCGCCAAGACTCGCGCCGACCGAGGCAAACCCTATCTCGAAGAGAAGTACGGCAACCTCTTCGACATGTACGAGCGCATCACCGGCGAGAACGGCTACGACCAGCCGATGCGCATCTACCCCGCCCCCCACTACACCATGGGCGGGCTGTGGGTCGACTACAACCTCATGTCGAACCTCCCCGGCCTGTTCGTCGTCGGCGAAGCCAACTTCTCCGACCACGGCGCCAACCGCCTCGGCGCCAGCGCCCTCATGCAGGGCCTCGCCGACGGCTACTTCATCCTCCCCTACACCATCGGCACCTACTTCGCCGATTCCAAGAAGGACGACGTGACCGCCGGCCACCAGGCCTTCAAGGACGCCGAGGCCCAGTTCAACGAGCGCGTCAAGACGCTGCTCAACATCAAGGGCAAGAAGACCGCCATCGAGTTCCACCGCGAGGCGGGCAAGCTCCTCTGGGACACCTGCGGCATGGCCCGCAGCCGCCAAAGCCTGGAGTCCGCGATCAAGCGCATGCCGGAGATCCGCGCCGAGTTCTGGCAGAACGTCAACGTCCCCGGCAGCGGCGACAGCCTCAACACCGCCCTCGAACGCGCCGGCCGCGTCGCCGACTTCCTCGAGTTCGGCGAACTGATGGCCCGCGACGCTCTCACCCGCGAGGAGTCGTGCGGCGCCCACTTCCGCGAGGAGTACCAGGAGCAGGGCAAGGACGGCGCCCCCAACGGCGAGTGCGCCCGCAACGACGCCGAGTTCAGCCACGTCGCCGCCTGGGAGCATGCCGGCGACAACACGCCGCCGATCCGCAACACCGAGCCTTTGACGTGGGAAGCCATCCAGCCGACCGTGCGGTCGTACAAGTAACGCCCTTTGGGCAAGCACCAAAAAACAAGCATCAAAAAACAAACAAACTCCAAAAACGAAATCCGAAATTCAAAACAAGAAGTGAGCCGTCTGTTTTGTATTTTGGTTTTTGGATTTGAGTTTTGCCTGAAATTTGGATCTTGTATTTTGGGATTTCCTGAGAGAGACGGGATTGAAGATGAAACTCACCCTCCACGTTTGGCGCCAGAAGGATCGCAACGACAAGGGGCGCATGGAGAAGTACCAGGCGAACGAAGTCAGCCCGGACATGTCGTTCCTCGAGATGCTCGACGTGGTCAACGAGGACCTGATCCACCAGGGCAAGGAGCCGATCGCCTTCGACCACGATTGCCGCGAGGGGATCTGCGGCAGCTGCTCGATGATGATCAACGGCATGGCGCACGGCCCCGAGCGGGCGACCACCACCTGCCAGCTCCACATGCGCAAGTTCAACGACGGCGACACGATCCATGTCGAGCCGTGGCGCGCCAAGGCGTTCCCCGTGCTGCGCGACCTCGTCGTCGACCGCACCGCCTTCGAGAAGGTCATCCAGGCCGGCGGGTTCGTCTCGGTCAACACCGGCGGCACCCCCGACGGCAACGACGTGCCCATCGCCAAGGAGGCCCAGGAATCCGCGATGGACGCCGCCCAGTGCATCGGCTGCGGCGCCTGCGTGGCCGCCTGCAAGAACGCCTCGGCGATGCTGTTCGTCGGGGCCAAGGTGTCGCATCTCGCCAACATGCCGCAGGGCCAGGCCGAACGGCTCACGCGCGTCCGCCGCATGGTCGACGCCCATGACGCCGCCGGCTTCGGGCACTGCACCAACCAGTACGAGTGCGAGGCCGCCTGCCCCAAGGAGATCAGCGTCGGCTTCATCGCCCAGCTCAACCGCGACTACCTCCGCGCCGCCGCCGCCGTCGGCACGCGCGAGGAGACCAACGAAGCGTCGTGAGCGGATCGTTTAGCCGCGACGCGCAGCGGAGCGCGGGCGCCGCGCGACGGTTCCCTTTTG
>JAYSSW010000980.1:0-12691 GCA_043720335.1 Planctomycetia bacterium | reverse complement strand
CTGCTCGCGGGCATGCTTAAGGCGTTCGAGCGACGCGCTGACGCGCAGCTCCATGTCAGGCATCTGCTGGGCCAGGCCGGTCGCTTCGAGGCGCAGCGAGTCGAACTCGGCGCGGTCGGTCGCGTGCTTCTCGAGGGCGGCTTGCTGAGTGATTTGAAATTGCACGCGCTCGTCGGCCAAACTCTTGCGTTGCTGGGCGACGTAGGCGAGCTGGTCGTGGTACTTCTGCTCGAAGCCCGACAGCTCGGCGTGCTGCGCATCGAGCTTCGCCGCCCGGTCGTCGAGCGCGAGCCGCATGGCGTCGAGCCGCTGCGTTGCTTCGTGCTGCTCCTGCTCGAAGCGGGCGCGCTCGTCAGCGAACGACGCGAACTTCGGCTCGTGCTCGGCGAACTGCTCGTGCAGCCATTTCTGGCGGGATTCCAGTTCCATCGCCCGGTTGCGTAGCTGCTCCTGGAGCGCCTCGCGGGCCTGCTCGCTCTGGATGACCGAAGCGGCCCGGTCGCGCAACGACTGCCGTTCGGCGTCGAGCCGTTCCTGGGCTTCGACGAGATGCGACAGCCTGCCCTGGAAGATCCCTTCTTGCTCAAGGAGCTGCTTGCCTCGCTCCTCCAGTTCCTGGGCGTGTCGGCGAAGGCGCTCCTCCTCGGCCGCGAATTTCGCCTGCGTCTCCTTGAGCTGCTTGACGGCCGACTCCATGACGGCGCCGCGCTCGGCCCACTGCACGCGTTCCTGCTCGTGCAGGCGGCGCTCGCCGTCGATCTCCGCTTCGAGCCGCTGCACCTGCAAGCCGCGCCGTTCGATCTCGTCGGCACGCGCGGCTAGTTGCGCCCGTTGCTCGTCGAGCTGCAGCTCCTGCGTGCGGATCTCCTCGCGGGTGCGTTCCATGCGCGAGCGCAGGCCGGTGAACGTCGTCTGCTGGCCTTCGAGCAACGCGGCCCGCTGGTTGAGCTGCTGCGTCTGCGCGTCCTGTTCGCTGCACTGCTTCGCGAGCCGATCCGATTCGTCGGACAATTTTAACCGCAGTTCGTCGAGTTGGCGGACCTGCTCCTCCAGCTCGGCACTGTCGAGGTTCAAACGCTGCTGCTTCTCGACGATCTCCTCCGACTGCTGGCGAACGCTCGCCTCGCGTGCTTCCAGAGAGCCTTGCTGGCGATCCAGCCGCAGCAGGTCGGCCTGGTACTGCTTGAGCTTGGCGTCGAGTTCGATGCGCGACCGGGACAGCGATTCCTCGCGGTCGCGCAGGTCGGCTTCGCGCGCGTCGATCTCGTCCTTCCAGCTCGTGCGAGCCAGGTCGAGGTCGCGGCGATCGGTGTCGAGTTGTTCGACGAGCCGGGTCAGGTCGGCGTGCCGTTCGATGTCCTGCTGGCGAACGCGGACGGCGGACGCTTCGTCCTGCACCAGTTTCTTTTCGCGTTCCTGCAACGTGAACGTCGTCTGGTCGATCTCCTCCTGGAGCTTCATCAAGCGGTCGCGGCGTTCCTGGTGGCTGTCGAAAAGCTGCCGTCGCTGCTCCGCCAATTCCTGGCGAAGCCGGGCCGCCTCCTGCCGGTCGCGCTCCAGCTCACTCGCTTGCTGCTGCATCGCCTTGTCGCGCTGGAGCAGGTCGCCGAGAAGCAGTTGTCGTTCCGTTTCGAGCGACGCGGCATGGTCGCGTGCGTCTTGATCGTGCGCTTCTTTCTGGCGACTCCGTTCGGCACTGAAGGATTCCTTCTCGCGCTGGAACTGCACGACCTGCGTGCGGAACGCGTTGATCTTGTCCTGCAACTCCTGCTGCGTCTGTTCGAGCTGCGTGGCCAGCTTCGCGTGGATCGTCGGCACGATCGCCGACGCTTGAACCTGCAAGACGATTTCGACGCTGCCAAGCGTGACGCGGTCGCCGTGGACGAGGTCCATCGACGACACGGACCTGCCATTCACCAAGATCGCCTGCGTTGGGGCGAGCTTGCGGAGGGCGACGCCGTTCGCATGGCGGGCGAGCAGGCAGAGGACGGCCGGCGCGTCGCTCCCCGCGAGGCGCAGGTCGCAGCCTGGCAAGGTGCCTATCAAGAAGTCGACGGTGTCGATGGGATACGACGTGACGCGGCCGGTCCCCTGGCGGACTTCCAAAGTCACGTCCGGGAGAAGGGCGAGAGCATCCGTGCTGTTCGCAAGCGAGGACATGGTGCATTCTGCGCAGGTTGGGTGGTTCCATCCACCGGCAGCGGGGCCGACCGCTGCACCGAGCGACTAGAACGGATCGCGTGGAAAAAAGCTAGATGAACTGGCGGCAGCGGGCAGCGAAACCCGGCAGACGAGCGGAACTGGGAAACGCAAAAACTCGGCGACCAGCGCAAGCGCGGTTGGCGGACGTGAGAGTTCAGCACCCGCGTCGAGATGGTCAACATGCCCACTCAAGGATACCTCGGCACGCCGCTCGCGAAGAAACTCGGCAAGGTGTGCGCAGTGAGTGAAGTCTGGTCGGGCCTGAAGCTGGTCGTGCGCGTCGAGCTGCGCGGCGCTCAAGGCAAGGCACGTTCGTAGACGGGGAAGCTCCCCTGGCGGCGGAAGCTGCGCTCGTAGAACGACATCAGCACCGGGGCGTCCGAGGGGGCCTGGGCGGCGAAGGTGATCGTGTCGTCGTGTTCGCACAGGTGGTAGACGGAGTGGCTGAACAGGTCGAGGCCGATGCCGAACAGGCTCTTGTCCTGCTTGGCCAGGAAGCTGAACAGGCCGCGCACGCGCTTGTGGGTCATCCCCTCGGCGCCGAACGCGCCGAGCCGGAAGCACGGCATGTCGGCGTCGAGCTTCTCCGGGTCGGCGAAGGTCATGTCGGTGATCTGGACGCCCACACCAAGTGGCGCGCCACTGACCTGGCTGCGCAGCACGAACACGTCCTCGGGCCGCACGAAGGGGTTGTGGAACAGGTGGGCCTCCAGCGCCGCCGGCGAATGGATGCGCAGGATCTCCGGCGCCAGGGCCAGGATGCCGGGCACGTCTTCCTTCCGCAGCGGCGTGATGGAGCTGCTGACCCGGTGCGACGCGGTCGGCATGTTCTCGAAGTCGGACAGGAAGTTGACCATCTCGCGGGCCTTGGCGAAGCCCTGTTTTTCCAGGAACGTGTTGACCAGGCCCCAGTCTTTGCGGTAGGCAGCGTACGCCGTCTTCAAACCACGCTGCGTCATGGTCTGAAGGACGGCCTCGAACAGCGCGACGGCGTGCGATTCTTGGCCTGGCAGGGTCCACGGATGGCTGACCCGGCCATCGGGGAGGAACTTGCAGTAGCCGACCGTCTCGCCGCCGGCTTGCAGGAAGAAAAGGCTGGCCGGGTCGAAGTCGCGTGCGCGGATTCGGCGCGTCACTTCCGCGACCGAGGCAGGCTTGAACTTGGGCAGGCCGATCGCCGCCGCGTTGAAGATCTTGACCTGGACATCTTCGTCGCCAGGCTGGTAGTTGCGAAGGTTCACGACGGGAATCTCCTGATTCCATGCACGCGGGCGCGAAGGTGGCTTCATCGAGGATTGCGTGCAGAAATTCGGCTGCGGGCAGGCGTGGCCTTGGTTAGCCTACCTCATCGCTCCGCGATCTTCAAGCGGACGCGCGTGCATGCCCGGCGATCCCGAAAGGCGATTTCACCATGTCGCCACGAAATCGCACCGCCTACAATTACTTCGAGACGGCAACTGGCTCACCGGAGGAAATTCCTGATGAAGTCCCCTGGCATGCTCCTGGCGACGGTTGCCCTGATCGTCGTCATCCCTGCGGTGTCGCGAGCGCAGGAGACCGCTGCGCAGCGGGGCCACACCGCGTTGACCACGCGCTCCTACGTCGCCGCCCCCTGGCAGACCCAGGCGTACGACGAGGTGTGGAAGCAGTGGCGGCCGCCGCTCGACAAGAAGCCCGAGCCGTACGACGCCGCGTTCCAGGACCGCTACGGACTGCATCCCGCGCCGTACCCGAACGGCAAGCTGCCGATGGGGCTGCGCGAAGGGAAGCTGTTCTTCCTCAGCGGCATCACCAGCGACTGCATGCTCTGCCACAGCGGCTCGCTGCTCGGCAAGAGCTACATCGGCATGGGGAACCAGACCCTCGACATCCAGGGCGTTTTCGAGGATCTCAACCTCGCGTCGGGCATCCCGAACAAGCTGCCGTTCACGTTCGGCCGGACGCGTGGAACGTCCGAAGCGGGGGCGATGGCGGTCTATCTGCTGTCGTTCCGCGAGCCGGACCTGACGCTGCGTTTCAAGCGGCAGGAATTCGCGCTGCGCGACGATCTCTGCGAGGACGTGCCCGCGTGGTGGCTGCTGAAGAAAAAGAAGACGATGTACTACAACGGCAGCAGCCACGCCGACTCGGTCCGCTCGATCATGCAGTTCATGCTGTCACCTACCACCAGCGCCGCCACCTTCGCGAAGGAGGAGGCGACGTTCAAGGACATCCAGGCCTACATCAAGAGCGTCGAGGCGCCGAAGTACCCGTTCCCCGTCGACGAACCCCTGGCGGCGAAGGGGGAGAAGCTGTTCGGCCAGCACTGCGCCAAATGCCACGGCGCCTACGGCGCGGAGCCGACCTATCCGAACAAGGTGGTCGCGCTCGACGTGATCGGCACCGACCGGACCCGCTACGAGGGCATCCCGCCCCAGGTCGGCGAGTTCTACAACACCAGCTGGTTCGCGAAGGAGAAGGGCGACGCCGGCTACAAGGTCCGCGAAACCGAAGGCTACCAGGCCCCACCGCTCGACGGCGTCTGGGCGACCGCTCCCTACCTGCACAACGGTTCTCTGCCGACGCTGTACGACGTGTTGAACTCGAAGACACGGCCGAAGATCTTCACGCGCTCGTTCCGCACCGACGCCGAGTCGTACGACCGGAAGAAAGCAGGCTGGAAGGTGCAACTCCTCGACCGCGCCCCCGACGCATCGGTCAGTTCATATGAGCGCCGCCGCGTCTACGACACGACGCAGCCGGGCCGGGGCAACGCGGGCCACACCTTCGGCGACAACTTCACCGACGAGCAGCGCGGGGCGGTGATCGAGTATTTGAAGAAGCTGTGACGCATTGCGAAATCAAGCCTGCTGCCGCTAGGCCGCGGAGTCGAACCTGCGCCGACCCCGCCGCCTACCGGCAGCGGGCTTGATAGCGTCAAGAAGATTGGTTCGTCGCTTCCCGCGCCCGCTGCAGCACGATCTCGCGCAGCAGCGGGTGCCGGCCCATCGGCTCCGCGAGCGTGAACACCACGCCCGGAAACTCGGCGGCAAGCTCGTCGCGGATCGCCTGCAGGTCGCGACGGAAATGCACGCCCGCCGACAGGAAGTACGGCGCCAGCACCACGCGGTCGGCGCCGAGCGAAACGCATTTCCGCCCGCCATCGGGAATGCTCGGCTCCGCCAGCTCCAGGAACGACGCTTCGACGGCGACGTACTCGCCGTCCGCCCGAATCTCGTCGGCGAGCCGGCGCAGGTCGTCGTTCGCCTCGGCGTTGCGGCTGCCGTGCGCCATCAGCAGAAGCGCGGTCCCCATGCGTCGGTCCCCCAGTTGATAAGATGTGCCTGTCGCCATCGGCTCCTCCATATCCCTCCGTGTGCAGACCATGCTATGCTCGGCGATCGACTTGGCAAATGGGTGATCTTCAAGGAACTGGGCCGCGGCGGCATGGGCCGCGTCTTCCTCGCCCAGGACGAGATGACCGGCCAGAAGGCGGCGATCAAGGTTCTCGCCGGCGAGCTCGCCCAGGACGTCGGCTTCCTCCAGCGCTTCCAGCGCGAGATCGAAACCCTCAGCAAGCTCGACCATCCGCACATCGTCCGCTTCATCGAATCAGGCATCGAGAACGGCCACTACTTCTACGCGATGGAGTTCGTCGAGGGCCAGAATCTCGAACAGGTGCTGGAGGAGAAGAAACGCATCCCCTGGAGCGAAGCGCTCGACATCGCTTTGCAAGTGACGCCCGCCCTCAAGCACATCCACGACCACGGCGTCATCCATCGCGACCTCAAGCCGTCGAACCTTCTTCGAGCGACCACTGGCCTTGTCAAACTCACCGACTTCGGCATCGCCAAGGTCTTCGCCGCCACGCACCTCACCGCGACCGGCGGCATCGTCGGCACGGCCGAGTACATCTCGCCCGAGCAGGCGGCGGGCAAGATCGTCGGCAGGCGCAGCGACATCTACTCGTTCGGCTGCGTCCTCTACACGCTCGTCACCGGCCGGCCCCCCTTCACCGGCCTGAGCTACATCGACCTGATCCACAAGCACCGCTACGGGCAGTTCGACCGGCCCGGCAAGATCGTCGACGACCTTCCTGCGGAGTTCGACGAGCTGCTTTGCCAAATGATGGCGAAGGATCCGGAGGAACGCCCGCGCGACGCGATGGTGCTGCTCAAGAACCTGGAGGCGATCCAGAAAAAAGTCCACCGCAAGCAGCAGCAGACCAGCGCCGACAACCAGGCCAAGGGGACCGTCGCCGAGAACCGCGCCGACAAGCTCAGCGCCGACCAGCTCGCGGCGGCCGTCGGCCCGGCGACCTTGATGAGCCGGCTGATGCGCTCGGAACTCGACCGGATGAACCGGGGCGGCCCGGTCCAGCGCTTCCTCAACCAGCCGATCGTGCTCGTCACGCTGCTGGCCGCCTGCCTCGGCGTGCTCGGCTGGACCTTCTGGCCGCTCAGCGCGCACGACTACTTCGCGAACGGCGAGAAGCTGATGGCCTCGGACGAGTATGTCGATTGGCTGCGCGCCGACCGCGAATGTTTCGTCCCGCTCGACCGCAAGTTCCCCAGCCACGCCTACAGGGACGAGGTCGCGAAGTTCCGCCACAAGATCGAAGCGGACGCCGCCCCGAACCTGTCGGAAGCCCAGCGGTTCTTCCAGCTGGGCGAGCAGCAGAAGCTGCAGGGCAACCTCGCGGCCGCCCAGCAGACCTGGCTGAATCTGGTGACGCTGTTCCAGGCCGCCGACGCGGAGCAGCTGTGGGTCCGCCGGGCCGAGTCGGCGCTCATCGACCTGGAGAAGCAGTCGGAACGGCGCGACCGCTTCAAGTCCGCGCAAGCCGCCCTCGACCGCGCGAAAAGCCTGCGCGAGCAGGGCCGGCGCGACGAAGCCGACAAGATCGCCCGCGCGGTCGTCGAACTTTACCGCCCCGACCCCGCCGCCCGCGACCTGGTCGCCGAGGCGGAAAAACTGAGGAAATAACGGCGATCACGAAATGGCGCGGTCGCGCCGCCGCTCGAAGCGCGTGCAGTTCGGCTCGGCGCCGTCGCCGACCACGACGAAGCCGAGCCGAGCGAGCAGCCGCAGCGACGGCGTGTTGTCGCGCGCGGTCTGGGCGGCCACGCATTCCACGTCGGGATGCGTGAAGGCCCATTGCACGAGGGCGCCAACGAACTCGGCCGCGATGCCCTGGTTCTGGAACTGGGGCAGCACCGAGTAGCCCGTCTCGACAACACCGTCGGTCGGCGGCCCCAGGAAGCCGGCGCTCGCGACCAGCATCGCAGGGGAGTCGCCGGTCTCGCGCCGCACCGCGTACCATGCGAACCAGCCGAGCTTGTCAGGGGCGTTCTCGATCAGGTTCAGGAAGAAGCCGAGCGCGTCGGCCAGCAGCTCCGGCGGCCAATGGTCGGGCACCTGCGCGTCGAGCAGTCCTGCGAATGCAGTTCGGTCGTCGATTTCCGCGCGGCCCAGCTCGACCGTGGACGGGATCAGTCGCAGCCGCCCGGTCTCGATCATCGTCGGTCCCCGAAAGATCGACGCTAGTTCCACGCCGCCAGCGTCCGCTCGGCGACGCGCGACCATTCCTGGATCTGACCGAGGTCGGTCGCTTCGGGGGCGTGCTGCGTGTAGTGTTTGAAGTGAGACAGCGCCTTGCCGGGCTGTTGCTGATGCAGGTGGCACAGGCCGAGGTCGCGGTGCAGCGGGGCTTCACGCGGGGCGAGCTGCAGCAGCCTCGCCAGCACCCGGCCCGCGCGCGGCCAGTCCTCGCCGCTCAGGTAGATCGTCTTGAGATTGTTCAGCATGCGCTGCACGATCAAGCCGAGCGGCAGCGGCTGGACCGCTGCGTCGCTCATCTCCCATGTTCGGCCCGTCGCCTGCTGCACCAGGATCTCGCAGTCGGAGCGCGACAGGATGCGGCCTCCGTGGAACGGGTCGATCAGGATTTCCTGGTCGCGGCCGATGGCTTTGACGATGAAATGCCCCGGCAGGCCGACGCCGACGAGGTTCAGCCCCGCGCGCCGCCCGACCGCGATGGTGACGGCCGCGAGCGAGATCGGAATGCCGGTGCGGCGCTCCATGACCAGGTGCAGGTAGCTGTTGCGCGGGTCGTAGTACTCGCGCGGGTTGCCTCGGAATCCCATCTCGTGGAACAAGTACCGGCACAGCCCGTGGACCTGGTCCGGCAGCCGACCGTTCAGGTAGCCCTTGACTTCGTGGGCCATCCCGTCGAGTTCGCTGAGGTGCGCTTCGACATCGAGCAGCGGAAACTCGTCGCGTGCCAGGTGCAGCGCCACCTCGGCCAAATCGTAGTCCGCAGCGGGCTGCCTTGCGAGGACGTCGAGCGTGTCGTGCAGGTTCATGCGTTCGTTTCGTGGAAGGCGTCCATCAAGCCCGCTGCCGACAGGCGGCGGGGTGAACAAAGCAGCAGTCTCCGACAGCGCTCACAAGGTCACGCTGTTGTCCTTCGCGATCGCTTCGAGGCTGGTGCGCATGTCCTTCGCGCTGGCCGGGCGGTCCTGCGGGCGCTTGGCGAGCGACTGGCGCAGGATGCGCGTGAAGCGGTCGGGGACCAGCGCGGACAGCGCCTTCAGGCTGGCGGGCGAATCGAGGCGGATCTGCTCGACCAGTTCCGGGACCGTGTCGCCCTGGAACGGCGGCTTGCCCGCCAGCGCGGCGTACAGCGTCGCTGCCAGACTGTAGATGTCGGTGCGGCCGTCGACCTTCTCGCCACGACGGTCGGTCCGCTCCGGCGACATGTACGGCAGCGCCTCCGACGGCAGCCCGGCGGCGGAGATCGGCTTCGTCGGGTCCGACTCGGTCGCGTCGGCCAGCATCAGGTCGGTCAGCTTCGTGTCCTTCGGCAGCTTGCCCACCAGGATGTTCTGCGGCGTGACGTTGAGGTGCAGCAGCTCCTTGGCGTGGGCGTACTCCAGGGCGCGGGCGAGGTGCACGCCGACGCGCAGCACGACTTTCCAGTCGAGCCGGCCCACCTTCTCCGACCGGCCGATGACCGCGGACAGGCTGTCCCCCTCGACGTACTCCTCGGCCATCCAGCAGTGCGGCCCCGCCTTGCCTGCGCCGAACACCTTGATGAGATGCGGATGCTGCAGCGGCATCACCGTCTTCATCGCGTCGACGAAGTGCTTGACGTTCTTCTCGTCCTCGGCGAAGTCGGCGTGCAGCACCTTGAGCGCGATCGGCGCGTCGGTGCGGGTGTCGCGGCCGTGGAAGACGTAGCCCTCCTTGCCGCGCGCGAGGGGCCGGCCGACCTCGTAGTGCCCGAAGGTCTGGCCTACGAGCTCGCTCGCCCACGAGCCGACGCGCTTCGCCGGCGCGGGGGCGACAGCGATCGGATCGCCGGCGTAGTCCTCCAGGAACTGCAGGCGGGTCGCGCCGATGCGGATCAGGTCGCCCGCCTTCAGGACGTGCTTCTCGATGGCGACGCCGTTGACGAAGGTCCCCCCCGCGCTGTCGAAATCGACCAGCACGCTCTGGTCCTTCTCCGTCTGCACCTGGCAGTGCACGCGCGAGACGTGCGGGTCGATGAGGTGGACTCCCGCCGCCCGGCTGCGGCCGATCAGCAGCGTCTCCTCCTCGATCGGGACGACGCGCCCCTCGTCCGGCCCGACCAGCACCACCAGTTTCTTCGCCATGTCCCGTCCCCGCTGGTTTTCGTTTCTCTTGGGAATTCCAGTCGATTATACACATTCCATCGCGCGCAAGGCGTGGCGATCAACACCAGCCGATCACGGTAAGTCTCGCATGGCTGGCGTCGGCGGAACGGGAACGCGCGGTTCATAATCTCGCGGCTGCCGCTGGGTGTCGCTGCGGCGAACGCTAAAACAGGCATGGTTCCCCTTTCACCATCCCTTCGCCCGACACGGCGAGCGGGTCCGCGCTTCACGCAAGGGCAGCCATGACGCGACGCTGGGTCTACTTCTTCGGGCAGGGCCAGGCCGACGGCAGCGGCGAGATCAAGCACCTCGTCGGCGGCAAGGGCGCCAGCCTCGCCGACATGACGCGCGCGCATCTCAACGTCCCGCCCGGCTTCACCATCTCGGCCGAGTGCTGCGACTATTTCTACCAGCACGACCGGCGCTGGCCCGACGACCTCGATGGCCAGATCCGCGAAAGCCTCGCGAAGCTCGAAGCGATCTCCGGCCGCTCGTTCGGCGCCAGCGACACGCCGCTGCTTCTCGCGGTCCGTTCCGGCGCCGCCCAGTCGATGCCCGGCATGATGGACACCGTGCTGAACGTCGGCCTCAATCCTGACACGGTCCGCGCCCTGGCCGAGCGCACCGGCAACGCGCGCGGGGCGTGGGAAGCGTATCTGCATTTCCTGCTCATGTTCTGCCACACCGTCGGCGGCATCGAGGACCGCGTCCTGGCCGACGTGACGCGCGACTATCTCGCCGAGGTCGGCGTCGAACGACAGGACGACCTCGACACGGACCAGTTGGAATCGCTCTGCTTCCGGCTGCACGACATCTATCAAGCCTGCACGAACGCCGAGCTGCCGAGCGATCCGTGGTCGATGCTTTGTGCTGCGATCAACGCTGTGTTCCTGTCGTGGAACACCGAGCGCGCGGTGATGTACCGCAAGCACCACCACGTCGAGGGCCTGCTCGGCACGGCCGTCAACGTGCAGATCATGTGTCCGTCGGAAGTGTCGGGCGTGCTGTTCACCGCGAACCCGGTCAATCCGTCGCTCGGCGAGATCATCATCGAGTCGTCGTACGGCCTGGGCGAAGCGGTGGTGCTGGGCAAGGTGACGCCCGACCGCTTCGTGCTGGACCGCCGCACCTTGGCCGTCAAGGAGAAGGTGATCGCGTGGAAGCTGACGCGAACAGCAACACTGGCCGAGGGGGGCTACGGCCAAACCGGGGCCGACGATTCGGCGTCGCTCACCGACGCGCAGGTGCAGGAATTGGCCGAGCTGGGCTGCCGGGTCGAGAACTTCTTCAAGACGCCGTGCGACGTGGAATGGGCCTTGTCGCAGGGGCAGTTCTACCTGCTGCAGTCGCGGGCGATCAAGCAATCGACGGCAAAGGCAGCAATCGATCCGGCCGAGCGCGAGAAGGTGCGGCTGGAGGAGATCCACGCGCTCAAGCTGAGCGCCGATCCGGCGGGGACCGTCTGGAGCCGGTACAACCTGTCGGAGATCCTGCCCGAACCGACGCCGATGACGTGGAGCATCGTCCGCCGTTTCATGGCGGGGCAGGGGGGCTATGGCCAGATGTACCGCGACCTTGGCTACACGCCCGACCCGTCCATCGACGAGAAGGGAATCTTCGACCTGATCGCCGGCCGGCCCTACTGCAACCTGTCGTGCGAGCCGCGCATGCAGTACGGCAGCCAGCCGTTCACGCATCCGTTCGACGTGCTGAAGGCGAATCCCGCGAAGGCGGTCTACCCGCAAGCGGTGCTGAAGCCGACGCTCGGCTATATCGTGTCGTTCCCGCTGCAACTCTTGCGCGAAGCGCGCATGAAAGCGCGGCAGGATAAGCTGCTGCGCACGTTCCTCGACGATTTCGAGAAACGCATTCTGCCGCCGTATTTGGCGGAAGTGAAGCGGGCGACGGCGGAGGACTGGAGCAAGCATTCGCCGAAGAAGCTGGTGGAACTGCTCGAATTCTGGATTCGTCGCACGTTGTTCGACTTCGCGCGCGACAGCCTGAAGCCGACCGCCCTGACGGCGATGCTGATGGCGAAGATCGAAGCGATCCTCGCCGTCCGGCTGCAACCGTCGCTCGACAAGCCAGGCATCGAGATCGGCAAGCAGAAGGCGGCGGAGACGCTGCGCGAGCTGATGATGGGGAGCCGCCCGACCGAGAACGCCGACTTCGCGAAAGGGGTGCAGGCCCTGCGCGACGGCCGCTTGACCCGTTCTGAATTCCTCGCGAGGTTCGGCCATCGCGGCAGCCAGGAGATGGAGCTGTCGCAGCCGCGCTGGTCGGAGGACGCCGCCGCAGTTGAACGATTGCTCGACGACCGCTTCGCCAGTTCGGGTGATATTCACGGCTCGCCGGACGACTGGCGCGCGATCTGGCCTCGCAGCGCGGACGAGGCGAAGTTCCTTCCGACGCAGCGTCCGGCGATGGAAGACGAGATCGCGAAACTGCACCGCTTCATGGGCCTGCGCGAGTCGGCCAAGCACTACCTGCTGCAAGGCTACGCGCTGATCCGCCGGGCGCTCGTCGAGCTGGATCGACGTTTCCATCTCGAAGGGGGCGTCTTTTTCCTGACGATGGACGAACTCCCCGAACTGCTCCAGCAGCGCGAGAACAACGTCGCCCCGGCCATCCTCGAACGCATCACTGCCCGGCGGAAGCGGCGCGAAATCGCCCTGAGTCTGCCGGCGCCCCAGGTGATCTTCAGCGACGACCTGGAGGCGATCGGGCGGGAATTGAAGCTGGACGCGTCGGCGACGATGCAGGGGACGCCGTTGTCGGCGGGGATCGGCGAGGCGGCGGCGTGGGTGCTGGACGACGTGGCCGGCGCCCAG
>JAYSSW010000979.1:0-5957 GCA_043720335.1 Planctomycetia bacterium | reverse complement strand
AAGTCACCTCCGACGATCTCGAAAGCGGCCCCGTCGTCGAGGAAGAAAGCACGCGCATCTACGACGACCTGCCCTTCTTCCCCGGCGTTCAGGGCAAGGAGCCGCCGCGGTAGGTTATGGTTGGACCATCGTCATCGACCGCCAGTGCAGCGCCGGCTGCCCGCTGCGAAAACGCAGCGCCTCCGGCGTATCCAACGGATCGCCGGCCACCTGCGGCGCCGATCCGCCGCGCGAAACGCCGAACCACCCCGCGACCATCAGCACCGCAACCGCCAGCAATCCCCACTTGCGCATCACGAACCTCCTTGTTCGGAAAGGCGACCTCGTCGCTTTCCGTGCAGCAATCGCGATGCCGCGACGACGATTCGTGAGCAAGTCGGCACAAGCGATGGCAACGACATTCGTTGCACGCAAATCCTTCGCTTTCGACGTGAAGTCGCCAGGCTGCACGAACAACGCAGCTGATTGCGAAGTGCGGACATTTCTGCAATCGAGTTGCAAGAATCACACTTCGCGATGCGTGAAGCAGGCGAGCCGAGCGAGAAGAGTCACTCCGGCGCCACCTGTTCCAACGCGGGTTCCGCCGCCTCATCGACCTGCGGAGGGCGCTTCGGCCTGTGCAGCATCAGCCACGCCGCCGGGCCGAGCACCAGCGGGATGCCGAGGGCCTGCCTCAGCTCCAGCGACTTGCCGAGGAAGATGATTTGCAGCGTCAGCACGAAGAAGATCTGCACGAGGTACGTCACCGACAGTTTCGCCGCGTCGCCGCTCGTGAACGCTTTGGTGAGGAAAAGCTGCCCCGCCGTCGCGCTGACGCCGACGCCGAGCAGCAGCAGCAGATGTCGCATGGAGAAGTCGTCGGCGGGCACGCTGGTCTTGAGGAGGAAGAAAGCCGCCAGCGAGAAGACGAGCGACGTGCCGGAGAAGTGGACGACGACGGCGCGGGGGTCGATGCCTTTGAGCTGGTTCAGCCCCATCATCGCCAGCGCAGTGCAGATCGACACGCCGACCACGACGAGGGCGGTGAGGTTGCCTTCGGAGATCGACGCTCCCTGGATGAGCGCGACGCCGCAGACGGCGCACAGCGCCGAGAGCCAAACGGACATGCCGGGCGCTTTGCCGAGCATCGGCCAGGAAAGCAGCGCGACCCAGATGGGGAACAGGTTGGCGATGGTGATGACCTCGGCCGGCGACAGGCCTTGGCTGGGGTTCAGCGAGTAGAAGGTGCCGATCAGGCTGCAACTGCCGGCCAGGCTGCGCATCCACAGGATGCGCGGCCCCAGCACGACGATGCGAACGCCGCTCGCCAGGCACCACGCCGACATCAGAACCAGCGGGATCACCGAGCGCACCAGCGCCACGACCTGCCAGCCAACGCCTTCCCCGGCGAGCGGCGTCAGCACCATCATCCAGCTGAACGTGAACGTGCTGGCGAGGATCCACAGGTACGGTCGCAGCGTTTTCGTGTCCAAGGAGTTCGCCGATTTGGTTGGTCGATCACGATCATTCAAGCCCCAGGATGAGCGAAGCGATTCCTGGGGGTTCAGACCCCCACCAATCGCGTTGCTCATGGTGGGGCTTGCAACGACACATTCCCACGCCGTCAGATGCGGCCGTAGAGCGTGGTGAGGTCGGCGAGGCGGCCGAGGAGGTCGGGCTGGATCTGGTGCTGCTGGAAACGCCAGCTCCAGTTCCCCTGCGGCTTGCCTGGGAAGTTCATGCGCGCCTCGCTGCCGAGGTTCAGCACGTCCTGCAGCGGAGCGACGGCCCACGACGCGGTCGACGCCCAGGCGGCCCGGATCAAATCCCAGGCGATGTCGCCGCCGTCGCGTGCCAGGTAGCGGCGGACATGGTCGCGGTCGGCGTCGCTGGTGGAGCTGAACCAGCCCCAGGTCGTGTCGTTGTCGTGCGTGCCGGTGTAGACGACGGTGTTGGCGTCGTAGTTGTGGGGCAGGTAGGGGTTCTTCGCCGACTCGCCGAACGCGAACTGCAGGATGCGCATGCCGGGCAGCCCGAACTGCAGCCGCAGGGCCTCGACCTCCGGCGTGATGGTCCCCAGATCCTCCGCGATGATCGGCAGCCGGCCGAACGTCTCGCGAACCTTGTCGAACAAGGCCGCTCCGGGGGCTTTGACCCAGTGGCCGTGCATCGCGGTCGGCTCGTGGGCGCCGACCTGCCAGTAGGTCTCGAAGCCGCGGAAGTGGTCGAGCCGCACCAAGTCGACCAATTGGAAGGCGGCGCGGAAGCGGGCCAGCCACCACGCGAACCCGGTCGCCTGCAGCTTGTCCCAGCGGTAGAGCGGATTGCCCCAGAGCTGCCCGGTCGCGCTGAAGTAGTCGGGCGGCACGCCGGCGACGTGGGTCGGGCGGCTGTCGGTGTCGAGCAGGAAGATCTCCGGGTTCGCCCACACGTCGGCGGAGTCGCTGGAGACGAAGATCGGCAGGTCGCCGATCAGGCCGACGCCGCGCTGGCGGGCGTGGTTCTTCACGTTCCGCCACTGGCGGAAGAAGAGGAACTGGCGGAACTGGTGCTGCCCGAAGCCGTCGGCGAGATGGGCTTTCGCGTCGGCGAGATGCAGGGGATTCCGCAACCGGACCTCGTTGGGCCAACTCTGCCAGCTCGCGCCGTGGTGGGCGTCCTTCAGGGCCATGAACAGGGCGTAGTCGTCGAGCCAGCCGGCCTGCTCGCGCGTGAACGTCTCGAACTCGCCGCGCAGGGCGCCTCGGCTCTGCGCCTTGAAGCGCTCCCAGGCCCGGTCGAGCAGCCGGTTCTTGAACTCGATGACCGGGCCGAAATCGACGTGGTCGTCGGGGAAGTCGGTCCCGCGCAGATCGCCGTCGTCGACCAGGCCGTCGTCGCGCAGGAACAGCGGGCTGACGAGGAACGGGTTGCCCGCGAAGGCCGAGAAGCACTGGTACGGCGAGTCGCCGAAGCCGGTGGGGCCGAGCGGCAGGATCTGCCACCAGCGCTGCTTCGCCTCGACCAGCGTGTCGATCCAGGCGTAGGCGGCCGGCCCCAGGTCGCCGACGCCGAACGGCCCGGGCAGCGACGTGGGGTGCAGCAGCAGTCCTGCGCTGCGTGGCGGAGCGGCGTTCGGCGTGGTCATGGCCCGATTCCCCGGCGGCGTGGTCGAAACGCAAACGCCGCCTGCCCCGCAAGGGAAGCAAGCGGCGCCGTCGTTTTATGGAAATCGCGCCGTCGCGATTAACACGTCGAACACGTCGGCGACCGCCATGCGCCAGCCAGGGACCGCCGGTTCCGCGTCGGCGACCTCGCCGCGCCGCAGCACGGTCGGCGTCGACGGGTCGGCGGCGCCGTACTTCGCCACGGTCTCGGCGACCGGGTCCACGTCCCACACGATCAAGGTTCCACCCGCGAAGTAGTCGGCACGCTTGGCCGCCATCTCGACCTCGGCGGACGGGCCGTAGTCGTATTCGCTGCGCACCTCGACCGCGAACGTCGGCGCGCCGTCGATGAAGCGCATGCGGTTGCGCGGCCGCGCCCCGTCGTGGTACGACACGTCCGGCGAAATGGACTCGCGGCCCGACGGCATCTCCTCGACCGCGTAGCCGATGCCATCGCCGAACGCGGCGCCCTTTCCCGTGGCTTTGACATGCAGCCGCAGGCTGACAAAGATCTCCCCGGCCACCGCGACAGGCAAGTCTCCGCTGGGCATGAACGTCACGATCCTTCCGCCGATGAGTTCCGCTTTCCCTTCGACGCGCAGCAAATCGTCCAGCGTCGCGCGCGTCGTGATGTCGGTTGCCATGATGGAATCCTCCTTTTTCTTTCCCCGTTTAGCGCCCGCGTGAATGGAGCGTGCCGCCAGGACAAGCGGGCGCTAAACGGGGAGCGAACAACCTTCGGCTCGTCTCACTCCTTGCGGCGGAACGATGGGTGCGTCGCGTCGCCTCCCGTCGCGAGGTACGCCATCAGGTCGAGCACGTCGTCGCGCGTCAGGCGGTCCAGCAGGCCGGCCGGCATCAGCGAGATCTTGTCCAGCACGACCTCCTCGTCGATCTGCGAACGCTTGATCTCGATCGGCTTCTCGACCGCGTTCTTGGCGACGCGGATCACGTCCTTGTCCTTGTGGACGACCAGCCCCTGCACCTGCACGCCGCTCGACAACGTGATGCTGACGACGCGGAACTTCTCGTCGATGACGGCCGACGGCTCCAGAACTTCACGAAGAAGATCGGCGCGGCTGAACTTGCCGGCCTGGAGCTTCTTCGGCAGCTCGGCGAGGCTGGGGCCGAGGTTGCTCCCATCACTGCCACTGTTGAGCTGGTGGCACTGGCTGCACGAGCGCATCTTGAACAGCTCCTTGCCCCGCTCGAAGCTGCGGCCCGCATCGAGCTGGTCCAGGTGCGGCGTCAGTTCGGCGATCGCCCACTTCTTGTTCTCCAGGTACTTCACGCGGTCGCTCGCCGGCACCTCGTCCAGGTTCGCCACCACCTTCATCACGCCGTTCATCACAGGCCAATGGCCGGGGAACGTGCAGACGAAGACGTAGCGGCCCGGCTCCTTCGGCGCGACGATCTTCATGCGCTCCGCCTCGCGAGGCTGGAGCAGCCGGCTCGCGTGCAGCACCTTCGGGCTGTCCGGCACGAAGCCCTTGGCGAACGCCGACGTGTCGTTCGCCATCTTCTCGGCGAGCGTGCCCAGCTCCGTCAAACTTCCCGGCGTGCCGATGATGAGGTTGTGCGGCATGATGTCGGTGTTGTCGAGCACGACGACGACGGGGCGGCCCGCTTCAACCGTGAACTCGGCCACGTCGAAGATCATGTTGTGCGGCACGGTGCGGATGAAGACGATCTGCACGCCGAGCTTGCCGAGCAGCGCCGACAGCTCCTTCCCCTGCGGGCCGAGCAGCGCCGCCACGTCGTTGCCAAGCTGCACCGCGTCAAGCGCGTCGGTGTCGGCGCGTTGCTCCGGCGACAACTTGCTGGCGTAGGCGACGATGCTCTTCGCCAGCGGTTCGAGCTGGTCCTTGGGCCAAAGGTTCTTCGGGATGCGGCGCAAAGCGCGTACCGCAGCGTCGCGGTCCTTGCCTTGCTGGATGATCCCCGCCAGCGACGCGAACGCCTCGGCTTCGACGCCGGGGATGGTCGCCACCGCGTTGATCGCCGCGAGACAGATCGCCGACGCGAAGTCGCTGTCGAGCGTGAAGGTGACGCTGGTCGGCGGGGCGGGCTGGTTCTCGCGCGTGAAGACCGGCTTGCGGTGCATGTCGAGAACCGACAGTTTGAAGCCAGTCAGCCGGCCGCCCAGGACGTTCTCGCTGCGGTTGTAGATCGCGATCGACTCGATGGGGACCTCGCGGCCGAGATCGACTTCCCACCACGGGTTCTTGGTTCCTTCAATGGAGTGTGTCTGTCCGCCGTCGGCGTAGGTGCCGCTCTTGTTGCCGTCGATGGCGCGGGTCGCGACGCCGCCGTGCGAGGTGTTCGCCTGGGTCGCCTTGCCGTTGCGAGCGACATTGACGCCGCCGCTGAAGACTTCGACTTCGGCGAGCGACAACGTCTTGCCGTTGCCGGGCAGTTCGATGCGGACGAAGCGGCCGACGGTCCCCTTGCTCGCCTGGGCCAGTTTCGCGAGATCGTCGGGCAGGCCGGTGAGCAGCGGTTTCACCTTCGGATATGTCGCGGCCCGCAGCTTGGCGTCGGGCAGGATCGGCACCGCTTCGACCAGGTCGCGGAACGTGAACAGGTTCTTCGACGCGTCGGCCCAGACCCGGTCAACCGAATTGTCGGCCGTCATCAGCGCGACGTAGGCGACCTGCCGCGTGAGCGGCATGCGGGCGACGACGGCGATCTTCTCCAGCCGGGGCCGGAACTTCGCCAGCTCCTTCGCGTCGCGCGCCGTGAGCAGGTGGGCCAAGTCGTGCAGCACGTGGTCGGAGTGCCCGGCGCCCCCCTTGTCGATCCGCTCGATGGCGGTGAACAGCTCGCTCACGT
>JAYSSW010000978.1:0-2821 GCA_043720335.1 Planctomycetia bacterium | reverse complement strand
CGCCGAAGAAGTCGCGTTGGGCTTGCGTCAGGTTCGTCGGCAGCCGCGACGAGCGGTAGCCGTCGAACCACGACAGCGCGTTGCCCAGCGCCGGCATCGGCACGCCGGCGTCGATGGCGGTCCTGAGCACCACGCGCAGGTCGGCTTGCTGCACGTTGATCGTCGCGGCGATGGCTGGGTCGAGCAGCAGGTTCGGCAGGTCGGGCTGCTGCGTGAACGCGGTGCGGATCGTCTCCAGCAGCGTCGAGCGGATGATGCAGCCGCCGCGCCAGATGCGGGCGATCTCCGCCAGGTTCAGGCCGTACTGGTAGGCCTGCGACGCCTTCCGCAGCATCGCGAAGCCCTGCGCATAGGACATCACGATGCCCGCGTGGCAGGCGTGCTTCGCGTGCGTCAGCAGCGCCGCCGTGTCGCCGTTGAACGGCTTCGCCTCGGCCGGGTACCGCTTGCTCGCGGCCTGGCGTTCCGCTTCCAGCGCGGACAGGTCGCGGGCCGTGACGGCGGCGTCGATCACCGAGAGCGGGGCCTGCAGGTCCATCGCTTCCTGCGAGGTCCATTTGCCGGTCCCCTTCGAGCGGGCCGCGTCGAGGATCACGTCGATGAGGTGCTTGCCCGTAACCGGGTCCATCTTGGTGAAGATCTGCGCGGTGATCTCCAGCAGGTACGAGTTCAGCTCCCCCTTGTGCCAGTTGGCGAACAGGTCGGCCAGTTCGGGGTTGGTCAGCCCGATGCCGCGCCGCAGCAGGTCGTAGATCTCGGCGAGGATCTGCATCACGCCGTACTCGATGCCGTTGTGGACCATCTTGACGAAGTGCCCCGCCGACCCGGCGCCGACGTAGGTGACGCACGGCTCGCCGTTGACCTTGGCGGCGATCGCTTCGAGCATGGGGCGGACGCGCTCGTAGGCGTCCTTCGGCCCGCCGGGCATCATGCTGGGGCCGTGGCGCGCGCCGGACTCGCCGCCGGAAACGCCCATGCCGAAGAAGTTCAGCCCCTTGGCCGCCAGCTCCAGGCCGCGCCGGTCGGTGTCCTTGAACTGCGAGTTGCCCGCGTCGATGACGAGATCGCCCGGCGACAGCAGCGGCGTCAGTTCCTTCAGGACCAGGTCGACGATCTTGCCCGCTGGCACCAGCAGGATGATCGCGCGCGGCAGCTTCAGCTTCGCGAGGAACACGGCCAGGTCGGTGGTGGCGTCCACGCGGTCGCTCCTGGCCTCGTCGATCAGCGACTTCACCTTGGCCGGGTCGGTGTCGCGGCCCAGCAGATGGAAGCCGTGGTCCGCGAGGTTGAGGAGCAGGTTGCGTCCCATGACGCCCAGGCCGACCATGCCGAGATCGAAGGTTGCACTCATGGAACTCTCCCAAAGGAAGCGTGTTGCTTTCACTAACCCTGAGCGCAAGCGAGGGGATCGCATGGCGCCATGCGAACCGCTCAGGAAGTTTTCGTTGACTGGACACTGCCATACTCGTCGAGGAACGACTTCAAGCCGCGCTGCACGGCCCAGGTGTCGAGGCCGACCGACAGCATGCGGCAGCCGAGATCGACGCAGCGCTGGGCGTACTGCGGGCTGCGCGGCAGGATCGCCCAGTGGATGCCATTGGCGCGGGCGGCGTCCGCGACGCGTTCGATGGCGCGCCAAACGTCGGCGTGGTCCCACTTCCCGACCAGCCCCATCGACTGCCCCAGGTCGGCCGGCCCGATGAAAAGCACATCGATGTCGGGGATCGCGGCGATCTTCTCAACTTCCGCCACCGCGTCGGCGTGCTCGATCTGGATCGCGACAAACGTCTCGGCGTTGGCGCGCTGCATGTACTCGACCATCGGCGCCGTGCCGTAGCGTCCATCGACGCCGGTGCCGTTGAGGCCACGCAAGCCGCGCGGATGGAACTTCGCCCAGCGGACGATTTCCTCGGCCTGGTCGGCGCTGCGGACCTGCGCCGCCATGATGCCGCCGGCGCCGGCTTCAAGGGACCGCATGATCGTCGCGTAGTCGGTCGGGGCGAGGCGCACGAACGTGTCGATGCCCGCGGCTCGCGCGCCCAGGCAGCCTTGTTCGATCTGCTGCATCGAGAGGCCGCCGTGTTCCTGGTCGAGCCAGACGGCGTCGAAGCCGCCGTGCATGCCGATGATCTCGACGAGTTTGGGATGGCAGAGCTGCCCGGTGCCGAAGACGCGCACGAGCCGGCCCGCCGCGAGAGATTCCTTGAGCCGACGCCCCATGATCGCCCCTTCGCCGAGTGGTTGGCAACGGGGCTATCTTAAGGACGCAGTGAATGGAAGAAAGGCTACGCGCGAGAGCAAGAGGAGCTAACCGCAGGGACGCAGAGTCGCAGAGGAAAAGGCAGAGAAAGATAGGTAGCCGCAGGCGCAGGAACCGCGGCCGGCAGGGAGCGGCGGCACCACGCAGCGATGCGTGGCGCGAAGGCGAGCCAGCGCCAACGAAAAAGTGCGCGGCTCGAACGATCGAGCCGCGCACTTGGAACGAATCTGTTGTCAGGTTCACGCGGAGGGGCGGTGGCACGCGCTGAACGCGCGGAGCACCTCGTACAGATCGGAGGTCACGCAGACCTCGTCCTCCAGGAAATCCTGCAGCCAAAGGTAGTTGTTGCGCTTGGCGACGGCGAGAAGCGGCAGGAGGTCGCCCAGGCGGATGTGGACGGTCGGCTCGGCCTCCTCAGCGAACGCGGTCTGGGCGGACTGGGGGAACACACGAAGGTGCGCAGCCATGAAAACCTCCCTGTAGATGCCAACGGACGACGCGCGGGGAACTCCGGATCCGTGGGCGGCAACCATCGTCGATGCCGGCGGAGTTCGACGCTGT
>JAYSSW010000977.1:0-28842 GCA_043720335.1 Planctomycetia bacterium | reverse complement strand
CGCGTCCTCCGGCATCGTGCGGGCGATGTACTTCGTCAACTGCGGCAGCGTCCGGTTGCCCACGAGCGGCTGCGGATGCTCCTTCGCCCCCTCGCCCGTTTTGCCGTGGCAGCGGGCGCATTTCTGCTGGTAGATCGCCTTGCTGTCAGGCGCCTGTGCGTGAACGGCCACGGGTGCGAGCAAGGCAGTGGCAACAAACATAGCAACGACTGATCGCAACGACCGACTCCTGGGAAAACGGCAGGGATGCGGAAAAACCTATGTCATCGATCATGTCACGAACGCGCGAAAACGTCAACGGAATAAGCCCTCGGAAAGCCCAGGGACAGCCGTCCCTGGGGATTTGCATACCCAGGGACGTCCGTCCCTGGGCTTTCATGAATCGCTGTGCAATCTCAAGATTCTCCGACCCATTTGCAGCCCGGCGCGCAAAGAGTTGTTAGGTTTGCTGGAACTCCTCCGGCCCTCCGGTCCCCACGGCGAACCCTGGATGCAGGACGAATCCCACGACCGATTGATCGCGCAGGGACTGCGCGAAGGCAGGGCCGACGCCTGGCAGTCGCTCTACGACGCCTACGCCGTTCGCGTCTGGCGCGGCGTCGCGCGCCTGCTCGGCGGCGGCAGCACCGACGTGGCCGACGTGGTGCAGGAGACGATGATGGCCGCCGCCCGCTCCGCCCGCTCGTTCGATCCCGCACGCGGCTCGCTCTGGTCCTGGCTCTGGGGCGTCGCCCACAACCATGTCGCCCTGCACCTGCGCAACCAGGACCAGCGCCGCCGCCTGATGGTTGGCCACGCCGCCTGCAACGGCAAGCTGCTCGCGTCCATCGATGGCGTGGAGCCGGCGGATCTTCTGGTGAACGCCGAACGGGCGACGCAGGTGCGGGCCGTGCTGACCGAACTTTCCGCCGACCACGCTTTGCTGCTCACGTCGCGCTATCTCGACGGCGACACGGTCGCACAGATCGCGAGCCGCGAGCACAGCACCGAAGTCGCGATCCGCTCCAAACTCAGCCGTGCCCGGCAGGCATTCCGCGAAGCGTATCGCAAGCACGCCGATCCAACGATCCATCCCGAAGAGGCCGACCATGGATCCGCATGAACCCGTGCCGGACGACGCGAAGGACGAGGAGCAGCTCGCCGCCGCGTTGGCCGCGTCCGAAAGCGCCGCCGCGCCCCCCGAAGCCGAATTTCTCGCCAAGCTGCGCGCGCAGTCGACCGACGCGTTCGTGGCCGGTTCTCCCCTCCCCGTCGAACCGAGGAAACGTCCCATGTTCTACCGTCGCTGGCTCGCGGGCGCCGCTGCCGCCGTCGTCCTCGTCGGCGTGTCGGCCTACGCCTGGATCGCGCTCACGTCGCCAAGCCTCACGCTCGGTCAGGCGTTCGACCAGTTCGACCAGGCCGGCACGTTGCACGCACGCCTCGTGCGCGGCGGCAAGACCTACGAGTTCTGGCAGACCAGCCAGCCGCCCCGTTCGCGGCTCGACGACCTCGACGGCAACTACCGCATCGTCGACGAAGGCAACTCGTGGACCGTCCGCGAAAGCACGAACGAAGCCCGCCGCACCGCTCAACCGTCGTCGTGGCGCGACATGCTCGGCCTGCCCCAAGGAAAAGGCTTGGAGAACTACGTTCACGCGCTGCCTGCGGACCAGGTTCACGAGGGCGACCGCGAATTGCTCACCTATCGCGTCGATTTGCCCAATCTCAAGGAGACGCCGAAACGACTCGAAGCAACCGTGGACGCCAAGACCGGGCGTCTCCAATCGCTGCGCACGCTGATCGAGCGCGACGGCAAGAGCGAAGTGTTCGCCTCGTTGACCGTCGTCGCCTACGACCAGCCGATTGGCGCGGAGAAGTTCAAGATCGCCGACACGCTGACCGAGGACGGCCGCATCGGCAAGGTGGGCGATGTGCAAGGAATCGTCGCGATTCGGCCGGTGCTGCACGAACGCTGGACGCCGCTCCGCGAGAACCTGGTCCTCAAGCCGGGCGACTGGATCCGCACCGACGCGCGCGGCGCCAACGCGGCGGCGCTGCGGCTCGCCAAGCAGACCGGCGTGATTCTGGGGCCGAAAACGCTCGTCGAACTCGTCAGCCCGAAAACGATCCGCCTCGTCGAAGGCCAGCTCGAAATCGTCCCGACGACCGGCACGACCATCGAACTGTTGGGACCGAACCAGCAAAAAGTCGCGGTGAAGGATCGCCAGTTCTACCGCGTGGAGAACGCGAAAAACGCCTCGCAACTGGTGCGCGTCGAGAAGGATCCCCCTTGGCTGCTCGGCTTCAAGGGGGCGACCGCGAACGAGTCGCTTGGCTCGCTCGTCGCCCTCGTCGATGGCCGCAACGTGCCGCTCACGGTCGGCTACCACAAGGTCACCGTCGACATCCGCGACCAGATCGCCCGCACCGTCATTGAGGAATCGTTCGTCAACCACACCAAAACGGAACTGGAAGGGGTCTTCCATTTCCCGCTGCCGCAGGACGCGTCGATCTCCGGTTTCGGCATGTGGATCGGCGACAACTACGTCGAAGCCGACGTGGTCGAGAAGCAGCGCGCCCGCGAGATCTTCGAGACCATCCTGCGCGAAAAGCGCGACCCCGGCCTGCTCGAATGGTCGGGCGGCAACCTGTTCAAGGCCCGCGTGTTCCCGATCCCGCCGAACGCGGAGAAGCGGATCAAGATCACCTACACGCAGGTGCTGCCGCTGAAGGGGAGCCGCTATCGGTACAGCTACGCCTTGCAAAGCGACATGCTGCAGCAGCACCCGCTGCGCGAGCTGAACCTCGACGTGAAGGTGAACTCCGCCGTGCCGCTGCGCAGCGTGTCGTCGCCGACGCACACGACGCGCGACGCCAGGACGGCGCACTCGGCCCACGTCGAGTTCAGCGCCCAGGAGTACACGCCGACGCGCGACTTCGAGGTCGTCGTCGAAGTCGAAGGGCGTCAGTCCGACGTGGTGATGATCCCGCACCGCCGCGGCGACGACGGCTACTTCATGCTCCAACTCACGCCGCCCGGCGCGGGGGGCGACTGGGATCGGCCGATCCTGCCGAACGGCGAACCGCTGCACCTGCTGGTTCTGGCCGACACGTCGGCGTCCATTGATGCTGGACAACGCGCCGCGCAAGCGACATTCGTCGCGTCACTGCTGGCGTCGCTGTCGCCGAAGGACACGTTCAACCTGGCGACGTGCGACGTGACCTGCGACTGGGCCTTCGTGATGCCGGCGTCCGCCGAGGCGAGCCAGGTCGTCGCTGCGCGTGATTTTTTGGCTCGCCGCACGTCGCTGGGCTGGACGAACCTCGATGTCGCCTTCGCCTCCGCGCTGAAGCAGTGCGGGCCGAAGACGCATGTCGTTTACGTCGGCGACGGCATCGTCACCAGCGGCGACGGCGACCCGGTGGCGTTCGCGAAACGGCTGCGCAGGCTGCACCAGGGGGGCGCCGTGTTCCACGCGGTGACGCTCGGCAGCACCTACGAGGCGGGCGTGATGAAGGCGATCGCGTCGCTGGGGAGCGGGTCGATGCGGCGCATCTCCAGCGAGCAAGGCCCGCCCGCCATCGCGCGGGAACTGCTCGCCGAGATCGCCCAGCCCGCGCTGCGCGACGTGAAGGTCGAGTTCAAGGGCTTCAAGGCCGCCCGCGTCTACCCGGAGTCGCTGGCGAACGTCCCCGCAGGCACGCAGCAGATCCTGCTGGGCCGCTACCTGCCCGATGGCAAGGACCAGGCGGGCGAGGTGGTCGTCACCGGCATGCAGGGGGACAAGCCGGTCCGTTTCACGGCCCGTGCGTCGTTCAAGGACGCCGAGCTGGGCAACGCGTTCATCCCCCGGCTGTGGGCGCGGATGCACCTCGACAGCCTGCTGGAGCAAGGCGCGTCGAGCGCGGTGAAGGACGAGATCATCGGGCTTTCGGAGGAGTTCCAGATCATCACGCCGTACACGTCGCTGCTGGTGCTGGAGACCGACGCCGACCGCGAGCGGTTCAAGATGAAACGGCGTTTCCTGATGCGCGACGGCGAGCGCTTCTTCGCCGACGGCCGCGACAACGCCGTCTTCGACCTGGCGCAGAAGCAGCGGAAAGCCGCCGCCGACTGGCGCACCGCGCTGCGCCGCGCCGTGCTGGCCGACCTCGCGAAGCTGGGCCGGGGGCCGATCGGATCGCGGCGGATGGAGTTTCCCATGCCCGTGAAACGAGACTCGAACAAGTGGTTCCTTCGGGGAGGCCGAGCCGAAGTTGCTTTCAAAGACATGTTTTTGGAGCTCGGGGATCTGGGCGACATCAGCGCGGGTTTCGCTCCCTCCGAGCGACTCAGCGCGGAAGTCCGCGAGTTCGATCGGTTCGGGGTCGTCGATGAGTCACGGAGCATGGATGGCTTAAGCGATTTCTTCAGCGACGAGGCGAAAAAGGAGGAGTGGGGATTAGAAATGGAGTTCCAAAGCGTGGAAGAAAGGTTGGTGCTCAACGACCCCATCAGGGCGTTGAACGACGCAAGTCCCTTCTTTTTCGATGAAGCCAATGGCTCTCCTTTGAACATGCAAACGGAACGAATCCGCGTGCTCGCGCTCGATTTCGCGCCTACAGGTGGAACGCATCGCTTGTTGCGGAGAGGGCATTCTTCCTGGTTAAACATGCTTTTCCCAACATTGACTCCGATCCCCGCGAAGTCGAAGCCGGCGAAATCGGCGTGGCCGGCGGCGGCGCGCGAGCTGGCGGCGAGCCTGCTGCGCAGCGAGCAGATTGCGAAGATGGCTGGTGGCGTCGAAATCGTTCGGCAGACCGACACGTTCGAGCCGCGCTGGGGCGAACTCGCCACGCGCTCGCGCCGGCTCGATCTCGCGTCCGCCAAGACCTGGCTCGTCCGCACCGCGAGCGACGGCGGACAGACGCTCGTTTCATGGAACGATGGCAAGGAGGTTGGCGCCTTCTCGAAGGCGTTCCAGCTGGGCCGAACCCGCGCCGCCACGCCGCTCGACGGGACGCTGCAACTCGCTCTCGGCGATCATTCGGCCGTGTCGGTCGAAAGGGAATTCGCGAGCTACACGCCAACCGTCGAAGCGCAGGGCAAGGACCGCGCGCTGCTCGTGCTGAAGGTGCACCGCTACGAGACGCGCATCCTCGTCGATACCGTCCGGCACGTCGTCTTGTCGGTCGAGAACCGCGACAACGGCAAACTCTTCGACACGACGAAGTTCGACGATTTCGTCGAGGTCGCCGGCGGCTGGTGGGCGCGGAAGATCGAGGCCACCAACGCGGACGGCAAGCGCACGTCGCTCGCCACGCAGACGGTGAAGTCGCTCACGCCGGACGAGCTGGCGCAGCGGACGAAGACGGAGCTGGTTGGGCGCGACGCGGTGCAGTTCCTGCACCTGCCGCTGCCGAGCGTGGCGGCGGCGAAGAAGGCGCACGCGGCGGGCAAGGCAACCTTCGGCGACGAGTTCCTGCTGATGCTGCACTTCCACGCCAGCCAGCAATGGGACAAGGTGCTCGACCACCTGCAGCGCGCTGAGAAGGCCGCGCAGGGGAAGCCGGGCCTGCGTTGGCTGCGTGCGGCGATCCTCAACGACAGCCGGCGCCACGACGAGCTTCGTCTTTGGCAGCTCCAGGAAGCCGCCCGCGTCGCCAAGGACGCCGGCGCCGAGGCCTATTTCCTGGCCGGGCATCTTCTCGACACGTCGGCGCGCGTGCTGCAGCACGCCGAATCCCTGGCGCTGCTCGACGCGCTGCGGCCGACCCACGACAAGCAGCCGCCGCATCTGCAGGCCCGCAAACATTGGCTGCTCCACCGGCTCGCGCATCTCGCCTCCGACGAGGCGGCGAAGCTGCGCAAGCAGCTCGCGGACGACCATCCGCGCGACGTCGCTCTGCAGCGCGACCACGCCCAGGCCCTGGCGGCGGCCGGCGACTACGCCGGCGCCTACGCCTGGCTGACGCGCGCTCTCGGCAAGGACGCGAAATGGAACGACGGCGAGGAGGCGGCGCTTCTCACCGCCTACGCGGCGCTGCTGGAACAGCAGGGCCGCTACGCCGACCTGGCCGACTATCTCGCAGCGTGGGTCGAGCGCGGACCCGCGAACCTGTCCGCCTATGCGCAGCTCCTCCGCGCCCTCGTCCTGACCGATCAGCCGCAGAAGGCGGAGGCGTTCGCGCTTCGCTGGCTGCAGGAAGCGCATGCCACGAAGGAAGCGACCGACCCGGTCGTCAGCCGTCTGCGCGCGGCGGTCGACCATCTCAGCGGGGAGACGCGGCGCAGCTTCACCGGCCATCCCGGCCCCGTCGAGGACCGCTGGCTCGACCCGCTGGCGAAGGCGGCCCTCGACTTCGCGCTGCATCCCCGGCTGCACGACACCACCAGCAGCATCCTGTCGCACCTGCGCAACACCGACGAAATCGGGCCGTTGCGCAAGGCGCTCGGCGCGGTGTTCGTGCGCGACCTCGACAAGCTGTCGGTCGCGCAGATCCGCCGCTTCCACGGCTGGCTGAACAACGACACGCTCGACAAGGCGGCCTGGGACCGCGTCGTCGCCGCGCTGCGGCAGCGCTGGACGAAATCCAGCGACGAAGACGAGAAGCACGACCTCGGCGACTTCCTCGCCATCATCCTGGCGAGCTTCGGCAGCGAGAGCGAGCCGCTGGCGTTCCTGCGCCTGCAGCGGCTGACGGGGCCGGAGAAGCACCGCGCCGAGTACGCGGGCCGGCTGTTCGAGCGGCTGCTCGGCGCCCCCTGGACCGCCGCCATCGAGGACGAATCGCTCGCGCTGCTCGATAAACAATCTGACGCGGAAGAACCGGGCGAACGGCTGGTCGCCGCCGTGTCGGCGGCGCATCGGCTCACCGACCGCATGTTGGCGAACCGCGTCGCGGCCGCGGCCGGCGCGATCGAGCATCCGGAGAAGCTGTCACGCACCGACCTGCAGAAGAAGCACGCCGACCTCCGCCGCGCGGCGCGGGAAGCCCTCGCGGATCGGCTGTTCAAGGAGTCGGCGAAGCGGCCGAAGGCGCTGGCGGCGTGGCTGGTCGCGGAGAGCGTCTACCTCGACGTGCCGCTCGACCGCAGCCTGAAGCGCGCCGTCGCCGAGGCGTGGGAAGTGATGGGAGCGGCGCCGAAGAAGCGCATCGACGAGCCGACCATCGAGCAGGCGTTGGAAGCGGCGCTGCGTCAGCGCCACCTGGTGACGCTCACGAACCTGGCCGCGCGGAAGGGCGCCGAGCCGGCGCTCGTCGAACGACTGGTGAAGCATCACGACCAGGCGATCGAGGCGGAAGGCAAGGAGGGTTCGGCCGGCTGGAAGTCCGCGAAGATGCGCCTGCTCATCGCGCTCGACCGCAACAAGGAACTGGAAGTCTCGCTGCGGCAGTGGTCGGCGCAGGACGACGACAACCACTGGCGGCTGGCGCTGGGCCATCTGCTGGCCGAGCAGGGGAAGCTGGCCGAGGCGATCCAGCAGTTCGAGGCGGCGGACGAACTCGGCCCGCGCGAGTACCGTTCGCTGGCCGACTGGCTTCTCATCCAAGGCCAGCGCGCAGCGAGCGAGCGGGCGGCGCTGAAAGTCTACCAAACGACGTCCGAGCAGCAGCTGAGCCGGATGATCGCGGCGAAGATGGCGCCCTGGCACAGCCGCGACGGCAAGCTGCCTACCGAGCTGGACCCGGAGGTGCTGCGCCTGTTCGCGGTGCTGTTCGACAAGTCGGCGACGCCGCACGCCTACCTGCACCAGCTCCAGCAATCGTACCAGGCGTCGCACGATTTCCGCCTGTTGTCCGGCCTGCCCGACGCGGTCGTCGGCCACACGGCGGCGAAGGTCTACCCGTTCCTGGGCGGCATGCAGTCGGTGCTCGACGAGGTCCGCGACGAAGCGACCGCCGACGAGATCGTGAAGCGGATCGCCGAGGTTCGGCCCCACGCCAAGACCGCTGTCGATGAGCGTGCGCTCGACCTGCTCGAAGCGCAGGTGGAGCGGCGCGCGTCGGAGCTGCTGAACCAGCCCGGCCCGCACCGGGAGAAGGCGCTGGCCGCACTGCAGCGCGCGTTCAAGCGGGCGTGGTCGCCGGGCGAGCCGCGCCGGATGGCGGAGCTGCTCGCGGGGCTGGGCGCCATCTCGCAGCCCGCGCTGGCCGACGAGCAGCTTCGGCAGCTGAAGGCGCTGCACGCCGATTCGGCGGCGGGATCGCTGGACCGCTTCCAGATCGCGCACTGCCACGCGAGGACGCTGCGGGGCCGCGGCCGCGTCGCCGACGCCACGGACGTGATGCAGGCCGCGCTCGACGAGTTCGAGGCGGCGAACCAGGGGGTGCTGCCCGTCGTCGCCAACGCCGCGCTCGACACCTACGTCGACCTGCTCGTGTCGGCCGGCCACTTCGCGCGCGGCGAAACAGTCCTGCTCGCGCAGCTCAAGCATCCCGCCCATTCGCAGCAGCGCCGCTGGCTGGTCGAACGGCTCGACGCGCACTACCTCCGCGCCTTGCAGCACAAGGCGGACGTGTCGCTCGGCAAGGGCGCTGAGCTGTACCAGGCACTCGCCGCCCGGATTCGGAAGGCCCTCGCCGACCCCGACGCCAACCACCGCCACCAGCTGGTTTCGCTGCTCATGCGGACCTACGACTCGGCGCACGACCTGAAGATTCCCGGCGTGGCGGCGGACTTGAAGGGGTTCGTGGCGAAGGCTCTGCCGCCGCTGCTGAAGGAGCAGACGAGCGGCCGCGACTCGATGGTGGGAGCGGTGGCGAGCACGCTGCGCAGCGTGGCGGGGCCGCGCGAGGGGATCGTGTTCCTGCTCGACGAGATCGACCGCGAGCCGCGCTGGCTGCGGCACCTCGGCCGCGACGGCTGGCGCGTCCACGGCGGCTCGCTGCTCGGCTGGTTCGAGGAGACCAAGGAGATGGCCGACGTGAAGGGGAGGCTCCTCAAGCTCGTGCTGGCGGAGCTGCGCCGCAGCGTCGAACGCCGCGAGGAACTGCCCCATCATCGCGTGGATTATCACTTCTGGAAGACCAACCGCGCCGACTACGAGAAGGTCGCCGAAGAGGTGCTGGCCCAGCGCAAGCATTCCAATCTCACCGCGCAGCACGTCGCCGACTACCTGGTCCACACGCTCGATCTGCGGAAGCGCGCCACCGAGATCCTCTTCGTCTCGCATGGCCAGAAGCGGCTCGACGAAGCGGGACAGGGGAAGCTCGTCAACTACCTCCATCGCGAAAAGCGGCATGGCGAATCGATCGCGCTGCTGCAGCCGCTTGTCGAGCGCCAGCCGGAGTCGATGAGCTACCGCACGCTGCTCATGCACTCTTACTTCCGCACCGACCGCAAAGCGGAACTGCTGGCACTGCTCAAGCAGACCGACGCGCACTTCCACGAGAAGGGCCGCTGGGGCGAAGGCCCGCTCAGCCAGCTCGCCCACAGCATGCTGGAGAACGAGTTGTACGAGCCGTCGGTCGCGTACTACAAGGAGCTGATCCCGCTGCACGAGCGCAGCCGGGCGAACCGCGGCGTCGGCGATGGCGAGCTGGCGGCGTACTACCAGGGGCTGGCGCGGGCTTACGCCGGACTGAAGAAAACGCCCGAAGCGGTCGATGCGGCCGGCGGCGCCGTGGTCGCGTGGGGCGGGCACGCGGACGGCCGGGCCAAGGCGCTCGACACGTTGAAGTCCGTGCTGGTGCAGTCGCCGGACCTCGACGCGTTCGTCGCGCACTTCGACCAGCAGAAGCTCAAAAACCCCGTCGTATGCAAGGCGATCGGGCAGGCGTACCAGGAGATGAAGCAGCACGCCAAGGCGATCAAGCAGTGGGAGCTCGCTGTTGAACTGCAACCGAACGACGCGGAGGTTTTCACGCTGCTGGTCGCCGCCCACGACGCGCTGGGCGACCGCGAGGGAGCGGTGCGTCAACTGCTGCAAGCGGTGCAGCACTCGCGGCGCGACTTGAAGCTTTTCGAGAGCCTCGCCAAGCGCTACGACGCGCTGAAGCAGCCGGGCGAGGCGGAGCGGGCCTATACTTCGATCGTGGAAGTGCAGTCGACGGAGACGGAGAGCCACGCGATGCTGGCGGAGATCCGCGAGAAGCAGAACCGCTGGCCGGAGGCGATCGCGCACTGGGAGCAGGTCGCGAAGCTGCGCGAGCTGGAGCCGACCGGGCTGCTGAAGCTGGCCGCCGCCCAGATCCACGAGCAGCAATGGGACAAGGCCCGCGAGTCGCTGCGCCGCCTCGACGCGCGAAGCTGGCCGCCCCGCTTCGAGAACGTACGCCAGCAGACGCGGGCACTGGAGGAGAAGATCAAGAAGTAGGCGTTGTGCGAACCGACACGCCGAAGATCATGGTTTCATCGTTCTCTTCGTTTCCAGAAGGCGAACGACGGCGTCGGCTCCCTGGCCTTGCGCGAGGCTCAGCGCCGTGTTGCCCGACGTGTCGGCGGCTCGCGGGTTCGCGCCGACCGCCAGCAGATATTCGACGGTTTTCACGCGCCCCGATAATGCCGCGAACATCAGCGCCGTCTGCCCGCTGCCGTTGGCTGCGTTGACGTCGGCCTTGGCGCGGACCAGTCTCTCAGCGATGGCGGTGTGTCCTTTGAACCCGGCGGCGGCCAGCGCGGTCAGCCCCATCTTGTTCCGCGCATCGACCGCGACTTTGGGCTGCGCCAGGATCGCGTCAACCGCTTTCTCCTGGCCGTTGTAGGCAGCCACGGTCAGCAGCGTGTCGCCGCGCGCGTTGAAGTCGTTGACCGACAGGCCCGAATCGAAGTACGCCTTCATCGTCTCCAGGTCGCCTTCGCGCGCCGCCTGGAACGCGATGTCGCGCAGCTTGGCCGCGACTTCCGGCGTGATCGGAATCGGCTTCTTCGCTGGCGGATCGGCGAAAGCGGGCGAGATTGAAATGACGATGAGCGACGCGGCGAGGAAGAGCCGTTGTGCGAACATGGGCTGAGATCCTTTGAGAAGGCGGCCAAGAAGAAGCCGCAGGGGCGATCCCCTGCGGCATTCCGAAGCAGCGACGACGTGGACTACTCCTTCGCGCGGGAGATCAGCGTGCGCACCTGCTCGACGGTGACGCCGACGGCCTCGCCGACGCGGGCGCCGTACTCCGGGTCGGCCTGGTAGAAGTGGGACACGATGGTCGCCTTCACCTTCGCGTCCTTCACTTGGCCGAGGTCGCCGGCGAGGTTCTTGACGAGGTTGTCCTTCTCCGTCGCTTTGAACGAGCGGTACAGGTCGCCCGCCTGCTTGAAGTCGGCCGACTTCGGCTTCTGCAGGTTGAGCTGGTTGAGCTGCGACAGATCGACTTCGTTGCGCGCCGGGTCGCGGCGGTTGCCGGTCGTGACGCTCGGCTCGTAGTTCACGTCGGAATGGGTGACGCCGAAGTTCATCGAGCCGCCCTGGTTGCCGTTGTGGACCTCGACGCGCGGGCGGTTCACCGGCAGCATCAGGTAGTTGGCTCCGACGCGGTAGCGCTGGGTGTCGGCGTAGCTGAAGAGGCGGCCTTGCAGCAAGCGGTCCTCGCTCGGCTCGATGCCTGGGACGATCATGCCGGGCGAGAACGCCGCCTGCTCGGTGAACTGGAAGAAGTTGCTCGGCGCCTTGTTGAGCGTCATCTTGCCGACTTTGACCTCGGGCACGCCGTTCCACATCATCGTGGCGTCGAGCGGGTTGAAGTCGAATTTGGCGAGGTCGGCCGGCGCGATCATCTGCACCGCGAGTTCCCAGCTTGGGAAGTCGCCCGCCTTGATCGCCTTGTACAAGTCGTCGGTGTGGTTGCTGTGGTTCTTCGCGGTGGCGGCGGCGGCCTCGTCGGCGGAGTGGTTCTTGTGCCCGTTCAAGCTGCGCCAGTTGAAGCGGACGTACGTCGTCTTGCCTTCGGCGTTGATCCACTTGAAAGCGTGCACGCCGAAGCCGTCCATCTGCCTCAGGCTGGCGGGGGTGCCCATGTCGGAGTAGACGAAGGTGAGCATCTGCGTGCTCTCGGGGACGTGGCTGAAGAAGTCGAAGAAGCGGTTGGGGTCCTGCTGGTTGGTGACGGGGCTGGGCTTCAGGCTATGGACCATGTCGGGGAACATCATCGCGTCGCGGATGAAGAAGACGGGCAGGTTGTTGCCGACCAGGTCCCAGTTGCCCTCCTCGGTGTAGAACTTGACGGCGAAGCCGCGCGGGTCGCGGAGCGATTCGGGCGAGCCTTGCGGATGGATGACGGTGCTGAAGCGGACGAAGACCGGCGTGGTCTTGTCCTTGGCGCTGAAGAGCTTGGCGCGGGTGAATTTCGACTGGTCGCCGTAGCTGACGAACTCGCCGTGGGCGCCGACGCCGCGGGCGTGGACGACGCGCTCGGGGATGCGTTCGCGGTCGAAGCGGGCGAGCTTCTGGATCAGGTGGAAGTTGTCGAGCAGCATGGGGCCGTTGGCGCCGGCGCCGCGCCCCGCCTGGTTGTTCTCGACCGGCTTGCCGCCGTCCTCGATGATGTTCGGCTTGACGGGCGTCTGCGCGGCCACAGTGCCGGCCAGGCACAGAGTCGTCACGGCGACGAGTGCGAATGCGAACGATTTCATCGCTTGGTTCTCCCCTGGTTGTCGCTCCCTTTGGAAGGGACGGGAGCCGGATCCCAACTGCTGCTCATATCGTACTGTCGCGACGAGCATCAACGCAATCGAGGCAGTCGATACAATTCATAGGAATCGACTATGGCGCATTTCAAGGCGGCACGCATGGAAATCCAGCAGCTCCATTACTTCGCGAAGCTCGCGCAGCTCGGCAACTTCACGCGGGCGGCGGAGGCGTGCCACGTCTCGCAGCCGACGCTCAGCCAGCAGGTCGCCAAGCTGGAGCACGAACTGGGCCGGCCCCTCTTCGAGCGGCTGGGACGAGGCGCCAGGCTCACCGACGCGGGCCGAGTCTTCAAGGAGCGCGTCGACCAGATCCTGGCGCTGGTCGACGACGCGCGTTCAAGCGTCATCGAGGACGCGGAGGCGGGCCGGCTCGTCGTCGCGGCGATCCCGACCGTGGCGCCGTACCTGCTGCCGCAGGTGCTGGTGCGTTTCGCGGCCGACAACCCGAAGGCGCGCGTCGAGGTGCGCGAGGAGACGACGACGGAGATCCTGGCCCGCATCACCGACGGCGAGATCGACCTGGCGATTGTGGCGCTGCCGGTGCCGGACGAGGCGTTGCATGTCGAGACGCTGTTGACGGAAGAGCTGATGCTGGCGCTGCCGTCGGAGCATTTGTTCGCTGAGAAGTCGAAGCTGCGGTTGAAGGATCTGGCCGACACGCCGTTCGTGCTGCTCCACGACACGCACTGCCTGTCGGGCGAGACGAAACAGTTCTGCGCCCGCCACGCGCTCGCCCCAGTGACGACGGCGCACCTGCACCAGTTGGCGACGGTGCTGGAGCTGGTGCGCCTGGGGCATGGCGTGTCGTTCGTGCCGCAGATGGCCGTCCGCCGCGATCCCGGCCTGGTGTTTCGCTCCATCGCCGGCGATCCGCCGACCCGCACACTGGCCGTGGTCTGGAGCAAGCTCCGCTACCGCAGTCCGCTCTTCAACCGCTTCGTGGCCGCCCTTGCGCAGCGCGCATGATCGGAGTGCGACGTGGCTTTCGAGCTTTCGGATTCCCGCATTCAAGAATTGAACCGCTCCGAACGATCTGTTACAAAGGAGTCAACCAACCGACTCGCCGCTTGCTCATCCCACCAGTAAACGCACGTTCGCGGGGAACCGCCATGCTCACGCTCCATGACAGTTCGATGCGCACCACGCGGCGCGAGATGCTCCGCATCGGCGGCTTGACGCTCGGCGGGCTGTCGCTTTCGTCGCTGCTGACTCAACGCGCGGCGGCGTCGCCCGTGTCGAACTTGCTCACCGGCAAGTCGGTGATCTTCCTCTTCCAGCAGGGCGGGCCGAGCCAGTTCGAGACGTTCGACCCGAAGCTCGACGCGCCAGCCGACATCCGCACGCTCAACGGCAGCGTGCAAACCACCATCCCCGGCGTCCGCTTCGGTGGCACCATGCAGCAGCTCGCCGCCGTCGCCCACAAGCTCGCCATCGTCCGCTCGTTCCAGACCGGCAACGCCGAGCACAACATCCGCCCCATCGTCGGCCCCGAATCGCTGAACGCCAACATCGGCTCGCTCTATTCGCGCGTCGCCGGCGCGATGCATCCGACGACCGGCATGCCGACGAACGCCGTCCTCTTCCCGCAGTCGGTCAGCGCCGAAGTCGCGCGCGGCCAGGGGCGTGGCGATCTCGCTGCGACCGGCGCGGTCGGCGGCAACTACGCCCCGTTCATCCCCGGCGGCACCGGCCAGCTTCTCCGCAACCTGCGGCTCAACCTGCCGTCCGACCGCTTCGACGACCGCCGCTCGCTCGCCGCGCAGTTCGATCGGCTGAACCGCGACCTCGAATACGAACCGCAGTTCCAAGCGCACGACCACAACCAGCGGCAGGCGTGCGAAGTGCTGCTCAGCGGGCGGGTGGCCGACGCCTTCGACCTCTCGCGGGAAGACCCGCGCGTCGTGGCCCGCTACGACACGAGCCGCTACGTCCCGTCGCACCAGTGGGACTACACCCGCCGCGGCGCACGTGGCTACTACGCCGGCCAGGCACGCTCCATCGGCAAGCTGCTGCTGCTGGCGCGGCGGCTGTGCGAGGCGGGCTGCGGCTTCATCACCATCCACGCCGACTACGAAGGCGTCTGGGACTTCCACGCCGACGGCGAGAACCTCAACGTCGTCGAAGGCATGGAAGCGATCGGCCGTGCGTTCGACCACGCCGTGGCCGCGTTCATCGCCGACACGGAAGCGCGCGGCCTGGACGACAAGATCCTGCTGGTCGCGACCGGCGAGATGGGCCGCACGCCGCGCATCAACCGCAACGGCGGCCGCGACCACTGGGCCAGGCTCGCCCCGCTTCTGATGTTCGGCGGCGGCGTGCAGGGGGGCCGCGTCGTCGGCCAATCCACCCGCGACGGCGGCGAACCCGCCACCGAGGCCTACACGTCGCGCAACCTCATCTCCACGCTGCTGCACGCCACCGTCGACATGACGCAACTGCGCTTGCTTCCCGCGTACAGCGCCATCTCGCGCCTGGGCGAAGCGAGCGTGATTCCGGGGCTGGGGTAGCGAATCACCCTCGTCCTGCTTTACTTGTGTTTTTTTCATTCGGGTACACCGAATATCGCCGAGTGCCAAACGGTGAATCCTGCCGTCGTTGCTTTCTAGCAAAAGAGTGCAGACTCAACTAGACACAATAATAGAACGAGGTCGCCATGGATTTCGACGATTTTGAAATCGCAATTCATACCTGGGTTGACACGCATCGTTACATCATTCACGACAGCTCCAACAAAGGATGGCCAGCTTGGAGTTGCGTATCATTCAGTTGATTGGCGATCTGAGCCTATATCAACTATCAACTGAACCTGGAGACGATTTCAGAATAACCTACTTTGATCCAGCAATTGACTCGTGGCGAAAGACGTATGTTTCGCCCGTTCTCGAAGAGGCGGAAGCGGCCTGTCGACGACTGATTGATACAATTCGTGGTCATCTTGACGCGAATACTACCCCAGCTCGAATGATAATCAAGAAGTCCCGCTGAATTTTCAGGATTTGCTGTCATTCTGAGAAAAGCATATTGGTTGTCATTCGAGCCGGGGCAATAACCCAAAGCCCAAGATTGGCGACCGCGTAGCGCCTCTCGGCCCATCGCGAGCGCTGGGTTCGTGATCGAAATCTCTTCTCGTTTGCATTCCCCTTCCGCTCGTGCGATCATCTCCAGCCTGCCCGTGATCCTCTCCCTTTCTGGAGACCTGCCGATGCGATTCCTGCTCCGAGCCTCCCTTTCCCTGCTGGGCCTGTCGCTCCTGCTGGCTGCCGTGCCGTGACTCGTGGCGACTTCCCGCTCAAGGACGGCGCACAACAGCAGCAGGACCACGACGATGAAATGGTCAGCGAGGAACCGGGACACCAGTGAAGTCGAGCGAGCCATCTCATCCCCCACGGCGAGCTTCATGATTTGTTCCTGCGTCGCGCCCGCCACGTCGTTGATTTCGCCGGTGACGCGGCCCTCGTGCATGACGAGGATCCGGTCAGCCATGCCCAGCACCTCAGGCAATTCGGAGCTGATCATCAGGATCGCCTTGCCCTCGCAGGCCAATTCGTTGATGCGCTGGTAGATCTCGACCTTGGCGCCCACGTCGACGCCGCCCGTCGGCTCGTCGAAGATCACCAGGTCGCAGTTGCGCTCCAGCCAACGGGCGAGCAGCACCTTCTGCTGGTAGCCGCCGGAGAGGGTTTCGACCGGCTGGTCCGGCCCCGCGAGGCGGATGCGAAGCCGGTCGACGAAGCGCTGGAAGGCGCCACGTTCCTGGGCGTGGTCGATCCAGCCGAGCCGCGACCATTGCGGCAGGTTGGCGAGGGCGAAGTTGTCGATCACCGATTGGCCGAGCACCAGGCCTTGTGCCTTGCGGTCTTCGGTCAAGAGGGCGATGCCCGCCGCGATGGCGTCGCGAGGCGATGTCGAGACGCTCGCGGTCGAGTTCGATGTCGCCGCTTCCGCGGCGGTCGGCGCCGAAGAGGAGCCGGGCCGTCTCGGTGCCGCCTGAACCGATCAATCCGGTGAGCGCCAGCACCTCGCCGCGACGGATGGTGAACGACACGTCGCGAACAGACGGCTCACGCGATAGTTGCTTGACCACGAGACGCGGCGCGCCGATGGCCGCCTGCCGTTTCGGGAACTCCTGGTCGAGCCGTCGGCCGACCATCATCGCGATCAGCGACTCGAGGCTCACCTCTCCGATCGGCTTGGCGCCGACGTGCTGGCCGTCGCGCAGCACGGTGACACGGTCGGTCAAGGCGAAGATCTCGTCGAGCCGATGGCTGACGTGGAGGACGCCGATGCCATGCCGTTTCAACTCGCGGACGTCGGCGAACAGCTTGTCGACTTCTGCTGACCGTGAAGACCGGCACGCCGGCCACGTTCGCCATCTGGATGACGGGGCCGATCCCCTTCGAGTCGCACGGGCAAAGCACGATCGCGTCGACGTGCTTGACGAGGAAATCCTTCACCTGCTTGTCCTGCTTGGCGACATCCTCGTCGCCGCTGACCGCGACCACGTCGTAGCCGTGCTTGGCCGGCTCGTCGCGCATCGAGTCGGCGATCTCCTTGAAGAACGGGTTGGCCAGGTTCAGCAGCGACACGCCGACGACACGACGCGGTGGTTCGCTTCCGGTCGAGCATCCAGCCAGCTGCAGAAACGCCCACAGCCACAGTCGTCGCAGCACCACCGTTCACGTCTCCATCACGCCGGGAGGAACCGTCGCGCTCGCCACGAAACACGAGACAATGGCGTCGCGAAACCATTCTCCTTGGATTTCTCCGTGACCTCCGTTTCTCATTTCGTCGTTGAAACATGATAAAGCTCGTTGCGAATCGGGTCGACACCAGCTACGCTAGGGGTGGCATATTCCTGGGGGATTCTCGATGCAAACGAATGATGCGAAACTATCGCGGCGGCGGCTGCTGCAGGTCGGCGGCGTCGGCATGCTGGGGCTGGGCCTTCCCCAGTTGCTGCAAGCCGACGCTCAGCGAAGCAACGCGAAGTCGTGCATCTTCATCGTGCAGTACGGCGGGGCCAGCCATCATGACAGCTGGGATCTGAAGCCCGACGCGCCGGAGGACGTGCGCGGGCCGTACCGGCCGATTCCCACGCGCGTGCCGGGGCTGAGGATCGGCGAACTGATGCCGCGCCTGGCGTCGATGGCGGACCGCTACGCCCTCATCCGCTCGATGACGCATGGCGACCCGAACCACGACGGCGGCATGCACGTCTGCATGACCGGCCACTCGGCGCCGACCGCCGACACGCCGTACTTCGGCTCCGTCGCCGCCAAGCTGCGGCCTTCGAGCAGCAACCTGCCGTCGTATGTTTGGCTGCAGAACCTCGCCGGCGACGTGCAGCTTCGCTACCTCACGGGCGGCTTCCTCGGCGCGTCCTACAGTCCGCTCCGTGTCGGCACCGACCTCGACAACCCTTCCACGCCCGGCTTCCGTGTCGCGAATTTCGACACGCACGCCGACGTGCCACGCGAACGACTGCAACAGCGGCTCCAACTGCTTCAGCGTGCGGAACCCGCACCGAACACGATGCGCCCGTGTCTGGAACGCGCGGTTGATCTGCTGACCGGTCCCGCCGCTCGCCGCGCCTTCGACCTTGAACGCGAGCCGACGCCGCTGCGCGACCGCTACGGCCGGCACGCGCTGGGGCAGAACCTGCTGATGGCGCGGCGGCTCGTCGAAGCAGGCGTGCGACTCGTCAGCGTGACGGCATGGGCAGGTTTGCCGCGCGGCGAGACGTTCCGCAACGTTCAGACCTGGGACATGCACGGCGAAGGAGCCGGCCTGGGGAGCATGTTCGGCACCGGCGCGTTCGGCCTCGGCTGGGCGCTCCCCAACGTCGACCAAGCCGTGTCCGCGCTGCTCGAAGACCTCGCGCTGCGCGGCCTGCTCGACAGCACCTTGGTCGTGATGGTGGGCGAGTTCGGCCGCGCCCCGCGCATCGCGCATGCAGGCCGCGACCACTGGCCCGCTTGCTACTCCGCGATGCTCGCGGGCGCGGGCATTCGCGGCGGCGCCGTCCACGGCGCGTCGGATCGCCACGGCGCCACCGTCCGCGACTTCCCCGTCCGTCCCGAGCAGTTCGGCGCCACGCTGTTCCACGCCCTCGGCATCCCGCCTGAAACGCGCCTCAGCCCCGACGGCTTCACCCGCCCCGCCAGTGTCGGCCAACCGCTGCTGCAATTGTTCGGTTGAGGCACCCCTGAGCCCGAAGCGCCAAGCGAGGCCGCCCCGCGCGACGATGTGAAGGCGGGGCATGGCGTGTTGGGGCTGCCGATGCGCAGCGAGGAATGGCGTGCTTCGTTGCGGGCGCCTCGCTGCGCATTGGCGAACGGGACACGCGGCATTTCACGCCGTCGCGCGGGGCGGCCTCGCTTGGCGCTTCGGGCTCAGGCGTCGGCGGCGGGAATTCGTAAAATCTGCGATGCGTCCCCCGCGCTGAACCTTGCCGATTCTGCGGATCCCAAGGCGCGGGTCGGTCGGCGTGACTGATATTCGTGACCGATTTCCTCGCGGCGCTCCCCCCGCCGTACCGAACGCATTAGATTCTCGGAGTGCTGCGCGCCCACGAACGGCAGCGATGGCACCAAACCGCTACGGGAGCACGCGATGGCCATTCGGGTGGCGCTGAACCACAAGACGAAGTACACCTACGACCACCTGGTCACGTTCGAGCCGCACGTCATTCGGCTGAGGCCGGCCGCGCACTGCCGCACGCCGATCGTCAGCTATTCGCTGCGCGTCACGCCGGAACCGCACTACCTGAACTGGCAGCAGGATCCGTACGGCAACTACCTCGCCCGGATCGTCTTCCCGAAGGCGGCGCGCGAGCTGTCGGTCGAGGTCGATCTCGTCGCCGAGATGTCGCCGCTCGACCCGTTCGATTTCTTCGTCGAGCCGTCGGCGGAGAAGTCGCCGTTCACCTATGAGCCGATCCTTGCGAAGGAGTTGGTCCCGTACCTGGAGCTGGCGCCGGCCGGGCCTCGGCTCGACGCGTTCGTGAAGAAGGTGCAGCAGCACGACATCCGCAACGTCGACTACCTCGTCGCCATCAACCAGCACGTCCAGCGCGAAGTGCAGTACATCGTCCGCATGGAACCTGGCGTGCAGTCGGCTGAGGAGACGCTAACGTTGGGCAAAGGTTCGTGCCGCGACTCGGCGTGGCTGCTCGTACAGGTGCTGCGCCGCCTGGGGATGGCGGCCCGTTTCGTGTCGGGTTACCTGCTGCAACTCGTTGGCGACGTGAAGCCGCTCGAAGGCCCGGAAGGCCCGACCAGCGACTTCACCGACCTGCACGCCTGGGCCGAGGTCTACCTGCCCGGCGCCGGCTGGATCGGCCTCGACGCGACTTCCGGCTTGCTCGCTGGAGAGGGACACATCCCGCTCGCCTGCGCTGCCGAGCCGCCGTCCGCTGCCGCGATCACGGGGTCGTACCTGTGGACACCGCCGCCGGGCGAGAAGGACGAGAAGGTGAAGGTCGATTTCGACTTCGCCATGAAGATCACGCGCATCCGCGAGATTCCGCGCGTCACCAAGCCGTACACCGAGGAGCAGTGGCAGGCGATCAACGAACTGGGGCTGTTCGTCGATGGTGAACTGCAAGCGAACGACGTGCGGCTGACGATGGGAGGCGAACCGACGTTCGTGTCGGTCGACGACCGCGAGTCGCCGGAGTGGAACTTCGACGCGCTCGGCGCGGGCAAGCAGAAGCTCGCCAGCGAGCTTCTGCAGCGGCTGCGCGGCCGATTCGCGAAAGGGGCGTTCCTGCACCACGGCCAGGGGAAATGGTACCCCGGCGAATCGCTGCCGCGCTGGGCCTACGGATGCTACTGGCGCCGCGACGGCGTGCCGGTCTGGAGCAACCCCGGCCTGAACGCCGACCCGGAGCGCGACCACGGCCACGGCCCCGACGACGCGCGCCGCTTCCTCGCGTCGCTGGCGGCCCGGCTGGGCGTCCCCGCCGAGCGCAGCATCGCCGCCTTCGAGGACGCGCTGTACTACCTCTGGCGCGAGCGGCGCCTGCCGGTCAACGTCGATCCGCTGAAGAACAAACTCGACGACCCCGAGGAACGTCGCCGCCTGGCGATGATCTTCGAGCGCGGCCTGGACCACGTCGTCGGCTACGCCCTGCCGTTGCGCCGCCACGCCGAAAGCGATCCCTGGGAAAGCGGCGAATGGCCCCTGCGCCGCGAGCGTCTCTTCCTGCTGCCCGGCGACTCGCCGATGGGCTACCGGCTGCCGCTCGACGAGCTGCCCTGGGAGGCGGAGGAGGAGCGCGACGTGGTCCACGAACTCGACCCGATAGCGCCGCGCGACCCGCTGCCGGACGCGTGCAGCCTGTTCCGCCAATCACCGGCTGAGATCGCGCCGTCGACTTCATCTGCAAGGAACGGCCAGGACAAGGCGAAGGCGGCCCTGATCCGCACCGCGCTGTGCGTCGAACCGCGCGGAGGCGCGCTGCACCTCTTCCTGCCGCCCGTCGAACGACTCGAAGACTACCTGGAGCTGGTCGCCGCCGTCGAAGCGACCGCGTCGGAGCTGTCGCTGCCGGTCGTGCTGGAAGGCTATCGGCCGCCCAGCGACCATCGGCTGGCGCATTTCCAGATCACCCCCGACCCCGGCGTCATCGAGGTCAACGTCCAGCCCGCCCACACCTGGAAGGAACTCGCGGACCTCACGACCGCGCTCTACGAGGAGGCGCACTTCACGCGGCTCGGCGCCGAAAAATTCATGCAGGACGGCCGGCACATCGGCACCGGCGGGGGCAACCACATCGTCCTCGGCGGCCCCTCCCCCGCCGACAGCCCCGTGCTGCGCCGGCCCGACCTTCTCCGCAGCCTGCTCACCTGCTGGCACAACCATCCGTCGCTGTCGTACCTCTTCTCCGGCCTCTTCGTCGGCCCAACCAGCCAGGCCCCCCGCGTCGACGAAGCGCGCAACGACAACCTCCACGAACTCGAAATCGCCTTCCAGCAGGTTCCTGACAATGCTGGCATGCCCTGGCTCGTCGACCGCGTCTTCCGCCATCTGCTCATCGACGTGACCGGCAACACCCACCGCGCCGAGTTCTGCATCGACAAGCTCTACTCCCCCGACGCCGCCGGCGACCGCCGCGGCCTCGTCGAGCTGCGCGCCTTCGAGATGCCGCCGCACGCCCGCATGAGCCTGGTGCAGCAGCTGCTCATCCGCGCCCTCATCGCCCGATTCTGGAAATTCCCCGCGACGCAGCGCCCGGTCCGCTGGGGGACCGAGCTGCACGACCGCTTCATGCTCCCCTACTTCATCGAGCAGGACTTCGAAGACCTGATCGACGAGCTGCGGCAATCGGGCTTCCCGCTCAAGACCGAATGGTTCGCGCCGCACCAGGAGTTCCGCTTCCCGATGTTGGGGAGCGTGACCTACCGGGGCGTCTCGCTCGAACTGCGCCAAGCCATCGAGCCGTGGCACGTTCTCGGCGAAGAAACCACTGGCGGAGGCACGGCGCGCTACGTCGACTCTTCGCTGGAGCGCGTGCAGCTGCTGGTGCGCGGCCTCGTCGACACGCGGCACGTCGTCGCCTGCAACGGCCGGCGCGTGCCGCTCCACCCGACCGGCGTCAACGGCGAGTTCGTGGCGGGCGTCCGCTACCGCGCCTGGCAGCCGCCTTCGTGCCTGCACCCGACGATCCCGGTCCACGCGCCGCTGGTGTTCGACCTGATCGACACCTGGAACGGCCGGTCAATCGGCGGCTGCCAGCATCACGTCGCGCATCCGGGCGGCCGCAACCGCGACGACTTCCCCGTCAACGCCAACTCGGCCGAGTCGCGGCGCCGCTCGCGTTTCTTCGCCGGCGGCCACACGCCCGGCGCGACCGCAGCGCCCTCCGTGGAGACGAACCCCGATTTCCCGTTCACGCTCGACCTGCGCCGCGCGGCGCCGCCGAAGTAGAGCGCTGGTACAATATCGCGAGAGCATGACGTATACGCCGTTGAGGAACGTCTTTCGCGATGACCGTCAGCCAGGAGCTATCCGAAACGAATCGCGCCCAGGGCGAGGACTGGATCGGCTACACCCCGTTCCGAGGAACGCCCGACGAGGCGCTCGACGAGACAGGCGCTGCGCGTCCGCATTGGCGCGCGTTCCTGCAATCGTTGCAGCGTCTGGGCCGCCCCGAACTGACGCGACGCTGGGAGGACGCCAAGCACCTCATCCGCGAGAACGGCGTCACCTACAACGTCTACGGCGACCCGCGCGGCATGGAGCGCCCCTGGCAGCTCGATCCGATCCCGCTGCTGATCGCGCCGACCGACGCCGCCCGGTTGGAAGCGGGCTTGGCGCAGCGCGGCCGACTCCTCGAAGCCTTGCTGCAAGACCTGTACGGCCCGCAAACTTCGCTGGCGTCGGGGCTGCTGCCGCCGGAGCTGGTCTATCCCAACCGCGCGTTCCTGCGCTCATGCCACGGCTTCCGTCCGCCGGGCGGGCTGAGCCTGCATCTCTACGCCGCCAACATCGGCCGCGCTCCCGACGGCGCGTTCTGGGTGCTGGGCGACCGCACGCAGTCCCCCTCCGGCGCGGGCTACGCGTTGGAGAACCGCATCGTCCTGTCGCGCATGTTCCCGGAGACGTTCCGCGAATGCCAGGTGCAGCGGCTCGCACTTTTCTTCCGGGCGTTGCGCGACACGCTTCGCGCCATCGCGCCGACGAACCGCGACAATCCGCGCGTGGTGCTGCTCACGCCCGGCCCTTTCAACGAAACGTATTTCGAGCACGCCTACCTCGCCCGCTACCTGGGGTACACGCTCGTCGAAGGGGGCGACCTGACCGTCCGCGACAACCACGTCTACCTCAAGGTGCTCGACGGCCTGCAACCGGTCGACGTGATCTTCCGCCGGCTCGACGACGACTACTGCGACCCGCTCGAACTTCGGCCCGATTCGTCGCTCGGCATCCCCGGACTGGTGCAAGCGGTGCGGGCGGGCAACGTCGCTGTCGCCAACTCGCTTGGCAGCGGCCTGCTGGAAACGCCGGGCTTGCTCGCGTTCCTGCCCGGATTGTGCCGTAGGCTGCTCGGCGAGGAACTGCGGCTGTCGTCGGTCGCGACCTGGTGGTGCGGCGAGCCGCGCGCCTGTTCGCACGTGCTGGCGAACCTGGGCGACCTGGTCGTGAAGCCCGCTTTGGCTGGCGTCCGCATGGAGCCGGTCTTCGGCGGCGAGCTGAGCCGCGACGAGCGCTCACGTCTTGCTGACAAGATCCGCGCGAAGCCCCGCGCTTTTGTCGGCCAGGAGCGCATCGCCCTTTCGACCGCGCCGGTGCTGGTCGATGGCCACCTGCAGCCACGCAACGTCGTGATGCGCGCCTACGCGGTGGCGCACGGCGGATCGTACATGGTGATGCCGGGCGGACTGTCGCGCGTTAGCGCCACGGCAGGCACGATGGTCGTGTCGATGCAGCGCGGCGGCGGCAGCAAGGACACCTGGGTCCAGTCGGCCACGCCGATCAACGAGTTCAGCCTGCTCCGCCCCGCCGGCCTGCCGGTCGAGCTGACGCGCGGCGGCAACGACCTGCCCAGCCGCGTCGCCGACAATCTGTATTGGCTCGGCCGCTACGCCGAACGCGCGGAAGGGCTCACGCGACTGCTTCGTGGTGCGCTGCGAAGGCTCATCGAAGCGTCGGGGCTGGCCGAGGCGCCGGAGCTGCCGACGTTGTTGCAGACGATCACCCGGCAGAGCGAATGCCTGCCGGGCTTCCTCGGCGCCGGCTCCGACAAGCGGCTCGCCGCCCCCGAAGCCGAGCTTCTCGCCGTGATGAACGACCCGCGCCGCGCTGGCAGTTTGGCGTGGGTGCTGAATGGCCTCGCCCGGGTCGCGGGCACGGTGCGCGACCGCATCTCCAACGACATGTGGCGCGTCCTCGCCGATCTCGCCGAACATCGCCAATCCGACACGCGCGTCCCCGCCGCCAGCCGCTCCGCTCCCGAAAGCGAAGTCCCGACGAACGGCCGACGCCCCACGCTCAGCGGCGAACTCGAACAGCTCGACCGCATCATCCTCTCGTTGGCCGCGTTCGGCGGGCTGGCGATGGAAAGCGTCACGCGCAGCGAAGGCTGGCGTTTCCTCGACATGGGCCGCAAGATCGAACGCTCGCTCAGCACGATCGGCGTGGTCCGCAGCGTGCTGGGCGTCGTCACCTGGCATGAGACGCTGTTGCTCGAAGCGCTGCTCGAATGGGCCGACTGCTCGATGACGTATCGGCGCCGCTACCACGGCAGCGTGCAGACGACGGCGGTGCTGGACCTGGTGCTGGCCGACGAGACGAACCCGCGCTCGCTGGCGTTCCAATTGACGGCGCTGGCGGACGACGTGGACCACCTGCCGCGCGACCGCAGCCGGCCCGGCCGCAGCCCCGAACAGAGACTGATGGTCTCCGCCCTGTCCGCACTGCGCCTCGCCGACATCGAGCTGCTGGCTCAGGCCGACCGCGGCCGTCGGCCCCACCTCGAGGAACTGCTCGGCCGCCTGACTGCGATCCTGCCGGTCCTGTCGGACGCCATCACGCAGACCTACCTCAGCCATTTGCAAGCTCCGCGCCACCTGTCCGCGAACGACATGCAGCACGCCGCGTTCGGCACCGGCCCGCCGTCGCGGGATTCGTCGATGACCGGCGAGGAGCCGCCATGCGCTACCGAGTGAACCACACGACGACCTACGAGTACACGGCGCCGGTCTCGCTCTGCCAGAACGTCGTCCATCTCACGCCGCGCGACGTGCCGTACCAGACCCGGCGCCGCACCGAGATGACCATCTCGCCGCTGCCACAGGTGCTCCACGAGCGTGTCGACTACTACGGCAACCCGGCCACGTTCTTCGCCATCCAGACGCCGCACCGCCGGCTGTCGGTGTCGGCCACGCACGTCGTGCAGGTGTCGCCGCGCAGCATGCCGATGCAGACGGAGCCGTGGGAGAAGGTGCGCGACCAGTTGGCGACTGACCTCAGTCCGGCGGTGCGCGACGCGTGCCAGTACGTCTACGACTCGCGCTACGCCGCCGCCAACGACGACCTGGCGGCGTACGCGCTGCCGTCGTTCAGCCCCGGCCGGCCGTTCCTCGACGCGCTGCTCGACCTGACACAGCGCATCCACCACGACTTCAAGTACGACCCGAAAGCGACGACGATCGCGACGCCGCTCAGCGAGGTGTTCGCGGGCCGGCGCGGCGTGTGCCAGGACTTCGCGCACTTGCAGATCGCCTGCCTGCGGTCGCTGGGGTTGGCGGCCCGCTACGTCAGCGGCTACCTCGTCACCAACCCGCCCCCCGGCCAGGCCCGCCTCGTCGGCGCCGACGCCTCGCACGCTTGGCTGTCGGCGTTCTCCCCCGCCGCCGGCTGGATCGACGTCGATCCGACCAACAACCAGATCCCCTCCGACAAGCACATCCTGCTCGCCTGGGGCCTCGACTACGACGACGTCAGCCCCGTCAAAGGCGTCATCCTCGGCGGCGGCCAGCACGTCGTGAAGGTCGAGGTCGACGTCCAACGCTGCCCGGACGACCAGTGACGGCGGGGCGAGCCGAGAATGCAAGCGATGGGTGTTGCGTGACACTTCATTTGCTGCCATGATTCAGCCGATTCAAGGTTTGCACGAGACGGTGGAGTTTTCGATGGTGCGCAGCAAGACAGCTTCCCGTTCCAATGGCGAAGCAAACAAGGTCCTCCACGAAGACCGGGCGGTCCACGAGTGGTTCCGCTTCGTCCTGTCGTATCCACCCCATCTGGTTCGCGACTACCTCGTCCGCTTCGGCGTCACGCGGAAACAACTCGTTCTCGATCCCTTCTGTGGCACCGGCACCACCCTCGTCGAATGCAAGAAGCTTGGCATCCCCGGTGTTGGTGTGGAAGCGAACCCGATGGCGAACCTCGCCTGCCAGGTGAAAACCGACTGGACGGTCGACGCGGACTCGCTCCGCCGAGCAGCCAGCCGCGTCGCCGACCAAGCGATTGAGCAAATGCAGGCGGACGGCATCGAGGACGATCCGTTGCCCGCGAACCTGGCTCAGTTGCCGCGCTGCCGCACGTTGTCGGAAGAGTTGACGAAGCTGATCCTGACTGACTCAATCAGCCCGCTGCCATTGCACAAGGTTCTCGTGCTGCACGATTGCTTGGAGCGCGTCCAATCGCGCGAGAAGAAGCACCTTCAGCTCGCGTTTGCCAAAGCGGTCGTGTTCTCGATCAGCAACCTGCATTTCGGCCCGGAGGTTGGCGTTGGTCGAAAGAAGGAAGACTGCGCGGTGATCGCCCCTTGGCTGCACGAGGTTCGTCGTATCGCTGACGACCTGCCTCTTGTGCAGCCGAACGCCGCAGTCCCCAGCGCGATCCATCTGGGCGACTCGCGCGACCTTGCGGCGTTCCTGGCGCCGAACTCGCTCGACGCGGTCATCACCTCGCCGCCGTATCCGAACGAGAAGGACTACACGCGGACCACACGGCTGGAATCAGTGCTGCTCGGCCTGGTCCGCAGCAAGGCCGACCTGCAAGCTCTGAAGCGCACGCTGATCCGCTCCAACACGCGCGGCGTCTACAAAGCGGACGACGACGACGACCAGGTCGCCGACCACCCGGAGATCCAGCGCATCGCGCAGGCCATCGAGGCCCGCCGCATCGAACTGGGCAAGACTTCCGGCTTCGAGCGGCTGTACGCCCGCGTCGCCAAGCTCTACTTCGGCGGCATGCAGCGCCACCTGGCCAGCCTGCGCCTCTTCCTGCGCCCCGGCGCCCAGCTGGCCTACGTCGTCGGCGACCAGGCGTCGTACCTCCGTGTCATGATCCGCACCGGCCAGATCCTCGCCGACCTCGCGATGCCGCTTGGCTACCAGCTCGTCTCCATCGACCTCTTCCGCACCCGCCTCGCCACGGCGACGAAGCAGCAGCTTCGCGAGGAAGTCGTCGTGCTGCGCTGGCCCGGCTGAACTCACAGGACCGCGACATGAAAAAGGCAAACCGCTACCAGAAGATCATCGAGACGATCTTTCTGGACCGCCACCAGCCCGACGTCCGAGAGATTGAATTTGAACGCGAGGATATCGTGCGGGTCGCGGCGAAGTTGCAGATCAAGCTGCCGAAGAATCTCGGCGATCTGATCTACACCTTCCGCTACCGAGGCGAGCTTCCCCAGGCGATCCGCGACACCGCGCCCGAGGGTGAAACTTGGCTCATTCGCCCTGCGGGAACAGCACGCTATCGCTTCGCCCTCAGCAAGCAGTCGATCATCGTGCCGCACACGATGATGGCAGAAACCAAGATCCCGAATGCGACGCCGGGCGTGATCGAGATGTACGCCCAGACCGATGAACAAGCCTTGCTTGCGAAACTGCGGTACAACCGGCTCATCGATCTCTTTACGGGCCTCGCCTGCTACTCGTTGCAGAACCATCTGAGGACAACTGTCCCCGGAATGGGGCAGGTGGAAACCGACGAGGTCTACGTTGGCCTCGACCGCAAGGGCGGGCACTACGTCCTTCCTGTGCAGGTCAAAGGCAATCGCGATTTGCTGAACGTCGTGCAGATCGAGCAGGACATGGCGATGTGCGCGGACAAGTTCCCGCTGCTGCAATGCAGGCCGCTCGCCGCGCAGTTCATGAACGACGAGTTGATCGCCCTTTTCGAGTTCTGCAACTCGGAACATGGCGTGGTAGTGCTTCACGAACGCCACTACCGTCTTGTCGCTCCCGATCAGATCCACGATGCTGACCTGAAAGCCTATCAACAGCGGCCCGATTGACACTCCGTTGTCACCGCATCCGTAGACTAGCAAAGCATTCACAGCGAGCACTTTTCTGTCTGCGCGCAACGCGACCTAACACCCAAGGAACACCCATGCCAAGCACCGAAACGTCGCGTTGGACGGTCAGCAACACGGCCGGGCCGCTCTCGGCGGACGAGCTGCGGAAGATGAACGCGTACTGGCGGGCTTCCAACTACCTCTCGGTCGGGCAGATCTACCTGCTCGCCAATCCGCTGCTGAAGGAGCCGCTGCGGCGCGAGCACGTCAAGCCGAGGCTGCTGGGGCACTGGGGGACTTCGCCCGGCCTGAACATGCTCTGCGTCCATCTCAACCGCGTCATCCAGCGCGACGACCTCGATGTCATCTACATCATCGGCCCCGGGCACGGCGGGCCGTCGCTCGTCGCGCACGCCTATCTCGAAGGGACGTACAGCGAGGTCTACCCGAACATCAGCCAGGACGCCGAAGGCATGCGGCGGCTGTTCAAGCAGTTCAG
>JAYSSW010000976.1:0-2823 GCA_043720335.1 Planctomycetia bacterium | reverse complement strand
TCTGGGAAGTCGACGCCAAAGCTCGCACCGTGACCGTGTGGACTTCCGAGACCGAATCGACGAAGCTGAAGGGCAAAGCCACCCTCGACGGCGGCGACGTGCTGCCGGGCCTGAAGCTGCCGCTGGCCCGCGTCTTCAGCGCCCTGGATCGCAGGAGGCCGAAGCCGTAGGCCTTGCCCGTCGGTTCAACGCATCCTGATCGACCTCGCATCGCACCCCCGGCAAGCCGGGGGCTATATGGGGAACCCGCCGGAGTCCTGTCATGGTGGTTCGCACATTCGCCGATTTGCAGCATCGCCTGGGGGACATCCCGCCGGGCCGCATCCGCATGGACCCGCCCCCCGGTACCGCCACGCCCGCAGATGTGATCCGCATCCAGGCGAAAGAAGGCGTCCTCTGCGAGCTGGTCGACGGCGTGCTGGTGGAGAAGGTGATGGGCTACCAAGAATCGGTTCTTGCGGCGTGGATCCTGAGCTTGCTGGGCGAGTTCGTTCGCAAGCACAATCTCGGCTTCATCGCCGGCGAAGCGGGGACCATGGAAGTGCTGCCCGATCTGGTGCGGATTCCCGACGTTTCGTTCCTCGCGTGGGATCGGCTTCCGGGCCGAAAAATTCCGCGCGAGCCGATTCCCGAACTCGCCCCCAACCTCGCGGTGGAAGTGCTGTCCGACAGCAACACGCCTGCCGAGATGAAGCGGAAACGTCGGGATTACTTCGAGGCCGGCGTCGATCTGGTGTGGGAAATCGATCCTGAAACCCGCAGCGTGGTTGTCTGGACGTCCGCCCGCGAATCGAAGACGTTGGCCGACCCCGAAGACACGCTCGATGGCGGCGCGGTGCTGCCGGGCTTCGCGACGACGCTGCGCGAGTGGTTCAAGGAACTTGACCGGCACGGTTGACGGGTCGCACCACGCGACCACTCACCCCCAGGAATCGCTTCGCTCATCCTGGGGCTTGCGGTTGATTTTTTCACGAGAGGGAACACGATGCGATACGTTCTGACGCTGGGGATGCTGCTGCTGTGCACGCTGGTCGGGTCGGCGGACCCGTGCAAGTCCGGGCCGCAGGCGGGGCAGAGGCCGGGGCCTTACTCGTCCCTGGTCGCCGTCGGGCCGCAGCGCGGGCAGCAGCACTGCTACATCTGCGAGGCCGCCAACCGACCCCTCGCCATCGTCTTCGCCCGCAGCCTCAGCGAGCCGCTCGGCAGGCTCGTCGGCAGGCTCGACGCCGCCGTCGCCGAGCACAAGGCCGTCGAGCTGCGCTCCTGGGTCACCTTCCTCGCCGAGGAGCAGGCCAACTGGGACGCCAAGATCGTTCCCTGGGGCCAGAAGATCGGCGTCAAGAGTGTCCCCCTCGGCGTCTTCGAGGACGTGGTCGGCCCGCCCACCTACTTGCTGGCGCGCGAGGCCGACGTCACCGTGCTGCTGTCGGTGAACCAGAAGGTGGTCGCCAACTTCGCCTTCCGCGCCGGCGAGCTGAACGACGCAGCCATCGACGCGATCGTCAAAGCGCTGCCTCGCATCGTCAGCGTGAAGAAGTAGAAGGAGAACCAAGTTCAAGCCCGCTGCCGAAGGCGGCGGGGTTGTCGCATGCGATGACCCCGCCGCCTATCGGCAGCGGGCTTGATAGCATTAACCGAAGGTTCGCCCCGCGCGTGCCTTGAAATCTGAAATCTGAAATCCAAAATCTGAGATCGAAAATCCCTCTCCCATGACCGCAACCAAACGCATCCTCGCCTTCGACCTCGGCGCCGAGAGCGGCCGCGGGCTGGTCGGCGCCTTCGACGGCGAACGACTCCGCCTCGACGTCGTCCACCGCTTCCCCACCGGCGGCGTCCAGACCCTCGACACCTTGCACTGGGACGTGCTGCGGCACCACTCCGAGATGCTCGCCGCCCTCCGCAAAGCCCACGCCGAGCACGGCGAACTCGCCTCGCTCGGCGTCGACACCTGGGGCGTCGACTTCGCCCTGCTCGGCCGCGACGGCACGCTGCTGGGCAACCCGCGCCACTACCGCGACCCCCACACCGAAACCATCATGGACGAGGCCTTCACCACGGTGCCGCGCCTCGAAGTCTTCCGCCAGACCGGCATCCAGTTCATGCGCTTCAACTCGCTGTTCCAGCTGCTCGCGCTGATGCGCGACCGCTCGCCGCTCCTCGAAGCCGCCGAGTCGCTGCTGTTCATCCCGGACCTGTTCCACTACTGGTTCACGGGCATCAAAGTCAACGAGTACACCGACGCCAGCACGAGCCAGATGATCCACCCGGAGTCGAGGCAGTGGGCGCGCGGGCTGATCCGCTCGTTCGGGATTCCGGAGAAGATCCTCGGCACGCTGGTGCAGCCGGGGACGGTGCTGGGCCCGCTGCGCAGCCGCGTCGCCGCCGAGGCGGGGGTGCCGTCGATCCCGGTGATCGCGCCGGCCACGCACGACACCGCCTCCGCCGTCGCCGGCGCGCCGGCGCAAGGCGACTCGTGGGCGTACATCAGCTCCGGCACCTGGTCGCTGATGGGGATCGAGACGAAGCAGCCCCTCACCGACGACCGCGCCCTCGCCGTCAACTTCACGAACGAAGGGGGCGTCGGCGGAACGATACGACTTCTGAAGAACGTGATGGGGCTGTGGCTGGTGCAGGAGTGCCGCCGCGCCTGGGAGCGGGGCGGCATCACCTACGATTATTCAGCGCTGATGCACTTCGCGGAGGACGCCAGGCCGTTCGTGAGTTTGGTGAACCCGGACGACACGTCGTTCATCCTGCCGGCGAGCATGCCGGAGGCGATGGCCGACTTCTGCCGCGCGACAGGGCAGCCCGCCCCCGATTCGC
>JAYSSW010000975.1:0-2824 GCA_043720335.1 Planctomycetia bacterium | reverse complement strand
CGTGCCGACCGAGAGGAAGAAGACGGTGCCGAGCGTGTTGATGGCGGCGAGCCGGCTGTTGTAGGTGCGCAGGGCGACGTGCAGGCCAAGCACCATCGTGAACGCCATCAGCACCAGCGTCGCGATGCCGATGCAGACGGCGGATTCGAGGTTCTTGCCGGCGATGAGGTCCGGGTAGCCGCGCGGCGCGGCGCCGAGCTGCCCGCGCACCGCGTAGATCACGGTGAGGATCAGCGGCGGCAGGATGTATTCCTTGGTGTTCCAGCAGATGCCGAGCAGCTTGCCGAAGATGAACTCCCTGCCCGACAGGTCGGTGACCATGAGGAGGTCGAGGGCGCCGATGTCGCGCTCCGACGTGATCGACGTGACCGCCTGGGCGCTGATGAGCAGCAGGCTGAGGATCGCGACCGGCACCAGCCCGTAGGCGGCGGCCCAGTCGCGCGGCGGCATCAGCACCAGCGCATAGTAGCTGACCAGGCCGAGCACCACGAAATACGCCGTCTTGACCATCAGCGGGCGACGACCATAAGCGCGGGTCGCGATCTCGCGCCACAGCACCGGGTTCGACCAGACGCCGCGCGCCAGCCCCGGCGCCGCGTGCGCCTTGGCCCGCTCCTCGACGGTCGTCTCCCCCTCGCCGGTGTTCTCGCGCTGCATGATCGGCTCGCCGCTGGGGTTCCATACGCGCAGCTTCCAGACGCCCCACAGGTTGAGCAGCGCCGCGATGCTCGCCATCGCCAGCGCGAACACGAGCGCAGGCCGCAGCCCAGGCTCCGACTCGTCGGGACGCACCACGTCCTGCAGCACCAGGAACGGCTCCAGCGCGTTCTGCACGCGCGACAAGGCATCGGCGTCGAGCCAGCTTTGCACATGGGCCAGCAAGGGAATCGCGTGGACCAGCAGCAGGTACAGCACCAGGAACAACACGGTCAGCGCGATCGACTGGAACGTCTTCTCGCGCCACAGAGCGACAAGTCCGCCGAGCGAACCGGCGGCCAGCGCGGTCGTCGCCAGCACCAGCATCGCGTCGAGGATCTGCGTCGGCTCGATCCCGCCGAGCAGCATCAGCAGCGCGAGGATCGGCGCCGAGCCTGCGAGGAGAAGGAGGATCTGGAGCAGGCTGCCGAACAGCTTCCCCAGCACGATCTCATGATTGCGCAGGTCGGTCATCAGCAGCAGGAGGAACGTGCGGCGGTCCTTCTCTTGTGAAATCGCGCTGGCGGCGGACAGGGCGGAGAAGAACAGCAGCAGCGTGAGCTGGACGTAGGCGAGCACCTGGAAGGAGAGCAGGCCGAAGCGGGCGTGGTCGCCGAGCGTGGCGGTCGCCTCCCAGCCGACGATCGTCTGCCAGATGGTGAGGAGCAGGATCCAGAGGGTGGCGAAGTAGAACGCGCGGACGAGGTAGTGGCGCGGCCGCCGGGGCGTGGTCAGCCACTCGCGGAGGAAGATCGGACCAAGCATATGCACCGTCCAAGGGGAGGAACCGTCGGCCTGTCCCTGTTACGCAGCGAGCGCCGTTTTGGTTTGCCCGCCCCGATGTTCTAGGGCAACCGTGGCCACGTTCCAACGGAGCTTTGAGGCACCCAGGCGGCCGCTCGCGCGCGGCGGTCAGTCCTTGATTCGCTTGAAAGTCATCGTCATCGATTTGAAGGTCAGGAATCCGATGTCGAAGAAACGAGGCCGGTCCTCAGCGATGAAGAGGTTGGGCATGCCGAGAACCAGCTTGTCGCCATCGACGATGTAGATGCCCTTGATCGTTTTGCCTGGCGTTTCAACGTCGATTTCTTTCGGCTTCTTCGTGGGATCGATGCGAAATTTGCCCCATGAAAGCTCGTCCCGGCGGGGTTCTTTGATGCCCATGAAAACGCCCTTGAAATGGTACTCGCCACCTTTCCATTCATTTTCATCAACGGGCATGCCGACCATCGTCATGCCGACGATCTGCCAGCGTCCTTCCAGCGACTTCAGGTCTTTCTTGACCGCGTCCGCCTGCGGGTCGCCCGCACCGGCGACACCGACGAGCAGCAGCAGCGTGAAAGCGAGAATGCGGGTGGTCATGGTTTCTCCAGGCGACAAGGGGCGGGATTCATTCAGCGGGCGAATGGCTTGAGGTCGGCGAGGCTGCCGCCGACGGCGAACAGGCCGCGGAACAACAGGTCGAGCGACACGTCAGCTGAGCCGGCTTCCAGCTTGGCGATGCGCGACTGGCCCGATTTCAGCCTCGTTGCGAGTTGTTGCTGCGTGAGATTCTGCTTCTCGCGCAGTTGTCGGACGGCCCGGCTGACCATCAGGCGCAGGTCGATGAGCTGACGCTCGTCGTCCGCCAGCCCGAGGAACTCGCCCGCCGTGCCAACCGTGAACCCGGCGGCCTCCAAGGCTTTCCGCTTCTTTGCTTGCATGTTTACTCCTCACTGGCTTGTTCAGCAGCTTCGTCGTACTTTTTGAGCCGACGCTTGCACGTCTCGATGATTTGTTTCGGCGTTTGCTGGGTCGTTTTCGCGAACACTTCCAAGATCAAAATCGCGTCAGAATCCAGGCGATAAACGATCCGCCAATTATGGCCTTCGTCGCGGACACGGAGTTCATGGCAACGTGCCCCGATGCTCGGCATGGGGCGGGAATCAGGCATCCCGAGACGACCACCTTTTTCAAGCACGCGTAAAAGCATGCCTGCTTCGACTCTGCCTTCCTTCGAGAACGGAGGCGTTTTGATCTCGCCATGCAGTCAGAGTCTGTGAATTTATCGCGGTTTCCGCCTGGCGGCGGGCACGCGGGCTCCGACGGCGGCGCCGCCGCGGCTTTTTCCGGTCCTCGATGCTGCTCG
>JAYSSW010000974.1:0-5965 GCA_043720335.1 Planctomycetia bacterium | reverse complement strand
GGGAAAGGTGACTACCGAGGAGGAGGCGACCGGCGTGGCAGCGGTGTTGGAGGTGAACAGGTGAGCGACCACGTCCACGGAAGCGCCGTCGGCGGGATCGAGCGTGAGGGTGGCGCTCCAGACGCCGAGGCCGGCAGTGGGGACGGCGAAGAAGGCATCGAGGACGGGGGCGCCCTGGTTGGTCTGCTGGTGGCTGACGCGGACGTGGGTGCCGCCTTCGAAGTTGCCGCACAGGGTGAAGGCGAAGGGGAGGGTGGTGCCCGTGGGGTGGCAGACGATCGAGATCGAGGGCATGGGCGAAGGGATCCGTGTGAGGGGCGCCGTCGCGTTCGGGGCGGGGCGTCCAGGGCTGTGGGGAAAAGGAGGAGGGACGTGTCAGGGATCGAGCCGTTCCAGGGTGATCTGGTCGAAGTCGGCGCAGCCCTTCTCGACGAAGAGCCCGATGCTGGCGAGGGGGGTGAAAACGGGCGCGATCGGCTTCTGGTTGAAGTAGGGGATCGGCTTCGTGAGTTCGCGCGGCGCCAAGGGGGGCGCGACCAGCAGCCGCACCCCTTGGTCCTCGTAGTAGCCGCGCACGCCGTCGGGAGAGACTTCGAGGATCAGGTAGCGGAGCGGACTGGGATCGAATCCCATCACCGCCTTGAGTTGGAGCGAGACGGACAAGTCGCGTTCCTGCCGCAGAGGGAAGTTCTCGCGCAAGATCCGGGAGGTGAAAAAGACTCGCCCCTTCCGTTCCAAGGGAGCTTCGGCGACCACGGTGCCGACTCCGCGGTCATAGAAGCCGAAGCGGAAGAACGAGTCGGCGCGGGGCTGCCCCTGCTCGGACAGCGGGACAAGGCTGAAGTAGAAGCCGACCGAGGAATGGATGCCGCTGGAGATCCGGTGGCGGACCTTGGCGGAGAGGCGCCAGTGTTTGGCGCCGGGGCTGTCGACGAGTTCGAGCAGGTTCAGCTCGTGGGTGTCGAAGGAGACGGAGCCGGTCTTGGCGAAGGGGCGTTCCTCGCCGAGCCGCCAGGCGAAGGGGCCGGGCAGCTCGTCCTTCGGGTCGAAGACGTAGCGTCCTTTGGTGCGCAGCTCGTCGGCGATGCGGGCGCGTTCCTTCGTGCGCAGCTCGGCTTCGGCAGGGAGCTGCCGGCCGGGCAGGACCGCCAGCGCCGCGGCGCCGAGGACCGCCAGGGCCAGGACAGCGGCGGCGAACATGCGGCCGGGTCGCTGGCGGAGCGTGTTCACGAACCCGCGCGCCAGCGCGACGGGGGAGCGGGGGATCTTCTCCCCCTGGTGGATCTTCTTCAGCAGCTCGGCGACCTCGCCGGCGCTGGCGTAGCGGTCGGCAGGGTTCTTCTCCAGGCACTTCAGGCAGATCGTCTCCAGGTCGTGTTCCTGGCGCGAGCGGCGCGGCGGCCTGGTCCCCTTGGCGACGGGGCGGCGCGGGGGGGCGGGCGTGTCGTGCTGGATGCGGTGCAGGGCGATCTGTGAAGGCTCGTGCGGGTCGAAGTCGAGGGGTGGTCGGCCGCAGAGCAGGAAGTAGAGCAGCCCGCCCAGCCCGTAGAGGTCGGCGGCGGGGCCGACCTGGCCGCGCCCGCCGCGCGCTTGTTCGGGGGCCATGTAGGCGACGGTGCCGAGCGCCCCTCCACCGTCGGGGGTGATGGTCGATTCCTCGTCGAGCTTCTTGGCCAGCCCGAAGTCGGCGATGCGGGGGGCGCCGTCGCGGGTCAGCAGGATGTTGCCCGGCTTGAGGTCGCGGTGCAGCACGCCGCGGTCGTGCGCCGCCTGCAGGGCGCGGGCGACCTGCTCCATCAGGGCGGCGATCTCGCCGGGCGCCAGGCTGCGGCGCAGGGCGAGATCCTTCAGGCTGCCCCCCTCCATCAGCTCCATCGCGAAGTACTGCTGCCCCTGCGACTCGCCGAAGCGGTAGACCTGCACGAAGCAGCCGGGGTTCGTCAGCCCGGCGACCAGCTCGGCTTCGCGCTGGAAGTTCGCCTCCTCGACGCGCCCGGTGCGCTTCAGCACCTTGAGGGCGACGATGCGGTTGAGCGACTGGTCGCGGGCGCGGTAGACGTCGCCGAACGAGCCGCTCTCGATCCAGGACAGCACGTCGTAGCCTTCGATGTCGGGGAGGGGCTCCAGCGGCAGGTGGCGGAGCGGCAGCTTCTCGCCGTCGGCGAGGCTGCTGCCTTGTTTGGACGGCGGGAGGATGTCGTCGAGGAAGCCGTCGAACTCGAACTCGCGGCGCAGGTCGTCGGCCAGGCCGGGGAAGCGGCGGAAGTAGTCGTCGGGGGCGACCTCCTCGCCCCCCTGCCGGCGCAGCACGATCTCGCTGTAGACCAGGTCGAGGAGCAGTTCGCGGTTGGCGCCCGCCTCGGGGTTGGCCTCCAGGTACGCTTCGATGGGGGTGCGCAGGCCGTCCCGCCAGCTGGCTTGCTGCTGGGTGCGGATCTTCGACAGCAGTTTTTCAGTCGAGGTCGACTCCGCCAAGGCCAAGCTCCTCAAGCACGCGGTCCAGGGCACGGTGCAGCCGCTTCCGCGCGGCGTCCGAGTGCCTTTCCTCGCCCAGTTTCTCGTTGATCTCCGGCCAGTCCATCCCCTCGGTGAAGCGCAGGTCGGCGACCGCGCGTTCCACCGGCTTCAGTTTCTGCATCACCTTCGCGAAAAGATCCTTCAGCGCGAACTGCCGGCCGGGGTCAGGCTCCCTGCTTGGCAGGGCGTCCAGGGCCGCCTCGTAGCCCTCCGTGATGTTGCCTTTCTCACGGCGGAGCTTGTCGACCAGCTTGTTGCGTGCCATCGTCATCAGCAGGGCGGCGAGCTGGGCGGGATGTTCGAGGCGAAACCCGCCCGCCGTTACCTTAACGAAGAACTGGGCCGCGACGGACTGGAAAATGTCGGCGGAATCGAGAAATCTTCGCGCCGAGGTGCCGTCCATCTGCACGCGGATGCGTCGGCGGATCTGCGGCTCGTACTGCCGAACCAGCTCCTCCGCCGCCTGCGGCTCGCCCGCCCGGACGCGCAACATCAAATCCTGGAACATCTTAGATTGGTTCATCAAAGTTGTCCTAACGGGCGATGGTGGCAGCGGAAGAGGCAGCCCAGTCTACCAAGCTTGTTTTCGGTATGCAAGCAGCAGTTTCTTTTTGAACGATTTCGCGATTTCGACCGAATCTTGTCCGACCCACCCCCTTTCCTGCGTTGGTACTGGTGAGGGTGAAGCCAGTCCGCTCCACGGCTGGTGGATCGGGGGCGCGCCCGGCCCCCTTTTTTTCCTTCTTCTGAATCACACCGCGGGAGTCGTCGACGCCATCTCTTGATGCTGTGGTTTCATTCTCAAGCCCGAAGCCCAAAGCCGGCGCGTCGCCCAGCGCGCCGGCTTTTTCGCGCGCATCTTGGCTGTTTGCCGCAGGCGGTCACGAATGAAATTCAGCGACAGGCCCACTATGCCTTGCGCGCAAGTGAAGGGATCGCTCAACCACTTGCCGAAGGATTATTCTCGCCAACGCACTTTCCTGCGATCCCGTCGCTTGCGCTCAGGGTTAGTGGGGTCTGAAAACGCCGCATACCTCGCCGCGTGCGGAATTGCCTAAAATTTCCAGGCTCCTCGCGTGTCGCCGATGCACTATGTCGTGCAGTAGCGATTCCGCTTCCCGGAGCCGGGCATGTCGAAGGCGTCCTCCCACACGATCCTGAGCCTGCTGCGGCGCGTGGCCGACGACCAGCGCAGCGACGGCCAGCTTCTGCAGGCGTTCTGCGAGCACGGCGACGAGGCGTGCTTCCACGCGCTGCTGCGCCGGCACGGGCCGATGGCAGGACAATCAATCAGCAAAATGCAGAATCGCGGGCGGCAGTGAAAAAAGTTGCGCAGTGCGGTCAATTCTGTTATAATGCTGAATGGACCACCTCGCCAATCAAAACCAGGAGGATCGACATGACCGACACCGCGACTGACCTGCTGGAATTGCTGTACAATCTCGCCTACGGTACTCGTAGGAGGTTGAACGGCGACATGACGAAGGCCGATTCCAGCAAGCATAAGCAAGCATACATGCGCCGGGGTCTGTGCTGCACTCCCTACGGTGGAAACTACGGGATGGTTGCTGGCTGGGTCGTGTGCGTCGTCGGCAGCCCGCCGAAGGGAACGATCACAATGCCAGTCAGCAATGAGTCGAACCCGAGGGTGGAAGGAGCGTACTACTTCTTCGGAAGCTCGAAGAATCTGTATGCCAACTCGAAACACCTCGCCATCCTCCAGGCGTTTGTTGATGAACACCTAGCGGGGCGAAACGAAGCCTGTAATATTGGCTCCGAACTTATGCACGTCTAAATTTCTTCAGGCGGGACGCAACTGCTGTAGAACTGAGAAAACGTCGTTCTTGGTTCTACTCATCTCTTTGATTGCAGTCGTAAGAACAGAATTTGCCGATTCGCCTCTCAAATTTTTTTTGTCTAATATTCGTAGACAAGAATTCGGCATCGGATCATTTATCGTTACGCGCATTAAGTGACGACACATTGTTTGGCTTGTGCGCCAGAGATCAGCGCCGTTGGCCAACCGGGCGCCGCTCGTCCTGTGCTACCTGCAAGGCGAGACGCAGGACGAGGCGGCCCGGCGGTTGGGGCTGCCCAAGGGGACGCTGAAGGGCCGGCTCGAACGCGCCCGCGAACTGCTGCGGGCCCGGCTGGTCAAGCGCGGCCTCGGCCCGGCGGCGCTGCTCGCAGCGGTATCGATGCCGCTCGCCGCCCAGGCGTCGCTCCCCCCGGCGACGCTGTCAGCCACGGCGAAGGCGGCTTCGCTGGCGGCGGCGGGAAGTCTGTTGGTCGGGGTCGTTTCGGAACCAGTCCTGCGTTTGATGGAAGGAGTGCTGCAAGCCATGTTCATCGCCAAGATCCGTGTCGCGTCGCTGGGGTTGCTCGCCTGCATCGGGGCACTGGCGTTCACCGTTTTGGCCGCCGGCCAAACGCTGGGGCCGAAGGCCGACGACCCGCCCGCGAAGCAAGCCCCCAAGGCCGGCTTCGGCAAGGTGCAGCGGCTGGCGCTGTCCCCCGATGCGCTGGCGACCCACCTCGGCGTCACGCACAAGTCGTTCGAGCTGTCGTTCGACCCGGCGCCCGCCGAGCTGGAACTGTCCATCGACGTCTACGAGAACGGCAAGCTCGCGAAGCAGGGCGAAAAGGTCGCCTCACTCCCCCAGACAAAGAAGCACGCCTGCTCGGTGCTGTTCTCGCACACACCGGGCCACCCGAAACTGATCCTGACCGTGGCCACGCCCGGCAGCACGTTCCACACGCAGATCGACGATCCGTTCCCCGGCTTCGGACAGATCTTCCCCGACCCGGTCCTCGACGCCAACGGCCGCATCGTCCTCGCGCTGAGGCCCGCCCGCAACGGCGAAGCCCTGCCGATCGAGAACGTCACCCTGGCGAACGCCGAGAAGGCCCTCGTCGTGCAGGTGCATCGCAAGTGATCCGCGCGAACGTCTCGGAAAGTCGGCCCGACGCTTGCACCGCAGCGCCGTGGATGATTCAATAGGTGGCCGACCCCTCCCACCAAGGATGCTCCCATGCGCTGCCTCGCGGTTCTCCTTCTGCTCGTTGCCGCCCCCGCCGCCTTCGCCCAGGAGCGCGACGACGGTTTCGTCCCGCTCTTCCCGGGCAAATCGCTCGATGGCTGGCGCGTCCGCGAGTCAAAGCCGGGCGACAAGGACAAATGGTCGTTCCAGGGGGACATCCTCACCGCCAAGCCCGGCGGCGGCTGGATCGGCTCGACCGCGCTGCACGGCGACTTCGTCCTCAAGCTCGAATGGCGCATCCCCGCCGGGGGCAACAGCGGCGTCTTCCTGCGCGTCCCCGACGTGAAATCGAAGGACTCCCCCTCCGCCCTCGGCCTCGAAATCCAGATCCTCGACGACAACGCCCCGGAGTACAAGGGGAAGCTCAAGCCCTACCAGTACTGCGGCGGGCTGTACCACTTCGTCGG
>JAYSSW010000973.1:0-12737 GCA_043720335.1 Planctomycetia bacterium | reverse complement strand
TCCCTCTCCCCGGAGGGGAGAGGGATGCCCATCGCTGCAGCCAACCGCGAACGCACATTCGTTTTTTCGCTCCGTTGCCCCACTCCCCTCTCGCTTCCGCAAGCGACCTTTACTTGATTTCCGAATCCCGGTATCACTGGCCCGGCGACGCGAAGGCTGGAAGCCACGCTTCGCCGCCCGCCTCATTTCGGCATCGTTCACGACGCAGTTCAGGGAGGAACCGTCGCGTGTCCATCGCTCTCGAAATCTGCCTCGTTCTGTTGATGTTGACAGCGGCGTTCATCGGGGTGCTCAGCATCTGCTGGGCCAAGGCCGACCACCGCCACCGCGTCTGCCGCTGGGGCAAGTGCCTGTTCGTGCTCACGCTGGTCGCGCTCGGCGTGACCGGCAGCGTGGCCGCCTTCCTCCGCTCGGAGGGACTGGCGCCGCTCGGACTGCTCGCCGGCTTCTTGGTTGTCGGCATGCTTTGGGACAGCCCCGCCTCCTCTTCCCTGCCCTCCGAATTCCACGACCATTGAGAACCGCCCGCAAGGTTTGCGCAGCTTGCCGGTTGGGCTTGCATTTTTGGACCGATTCCCCTTGTAGTAATCGTGCAGCTGGGTTACTTTTTCCTTGTCCAGCTCACCCCTCGCACCAACCAAGGATGGTTTCCCTCGCGAGCCGGACAGGGAAGCGGCACGGAGACGCCGAAATGAGCAAGACGCTCAATCTCGCGGAATGCCTGTTGAACACCGCGCGCAACCTGCACCAGCTCGGGCGCTTCCATGAAGCGATCCCCCTGCTGCAAAGGCTCACCCGCTTCCGCGAACTCACCCCCGCAGTCGCCGAGGAGGCCCACGCCCTCCAGGCCGAGATCCAGCTCAGCCGAGAGGAGTTCGCCCAGGCCCGTCGGCATCTCGCCGTCGCCCTCGCCTACGCGCCTAAGAACGCCGACTACCACTACCTGCTCGCCATCGCCTGGGAGGAAGACCCGGAAGCCGAGCCGCGCAAGGCGGGCCGGTCGTTCCGCCAGGCCGTTCGGCTCGCGCCGGACTGCGCGGTGTACTGGCTCGACTTCGGCCTGCATCTCTGCAAGCAGGACAAGACGAAGCCCGGCTTCGCAGCGCTGCGCCGCGCCTGCAAGCTCGCCAGCGACGACGCCGAACTGGTTCGCCAGGTCACCGACGCGATGCACGAGCACGGCAACCTCGACGAAGCCCGCTCGCTGCTCCGCCAGGCGATCTTCCAGAGCGGCGGCCAGCAGAAGTTCCGCCTGCTCTGGCAGCGCCACCAGTTCCGCATCCTGCATGACGAGCAGAACACCGACCGTCGCAAGACGACAACGCCCGACAGCGAGCCCGTGCTGCTCCCGTTTGTCGCCGAGGAGCATCGCGAACGGCACTTCCAGGTCGGCGAGATGATCCTGCGCATCGACAGCGCCGAGCCGACCAGCGAGCCACGCATGCCGGCGCCGAAGCGCCTGCCGTTCCCGAAGCGGCCGCGATAGATCGACGCGACTCCCAAGCCCCACCATGAGCAACGCGATTGGTGGGGGTCAAACCACATGGAACCGAGCTTGTCATCATGGCGTAAGTGGCGTGAACAGCTTCGCGTCGAACGGGTGCGGCAGCAGGTCCTTCAGCCGATGCACTGCCTTCACTTCGTGCAGATTCGCCAGCACGACTTCGACATCCCCCGCGAATTCCCAGAGGATCTGCCGGCACGCTCCGCACGGCGGCGTCGGCGCGTCGGTGTCGGCGACCACGATGACACGACAGATCGGGCCTGCGCCCTCGGAGACCGCTTTCACCACCGCGACGCGCTCGGCGCAGATCGTCAGGCCGTACGTCGCGTTCTCGACATTGCAGCCGGTGACGATTCGGCCATCGCTGATTTCGAGCGCAGCGCCGACCTTGAAGCCGGAGAACGGGGCGTGCGCACGCAGCCGAACCTGGCGCGCGGCGTCAACGAGTTGATCGAGCGAAACGGACATTGATGAGTGCTCCTGAGAGTGACAGCCCGTTGTCACGCATCGATCGTTTCCAAGATCAGCTGCGTCGCTTCCGGCGGCGAATCGCTGATGCTCCACGCTTCACGCAACAATTGCAGGCACGCGGGAAGGCGGGCGTCGTTGCGGCAGTGGATCTCGGCGAGGCCGTCGCCGAACTTCACCGCTTCGCCGACGTGGGCCAACACGATGACGCCGACCGACGGATCGACGGCGTCCTCGACCCGGTCACGGCCCGCGCCGAGCGCCATCGCGGCTCGGCCGACACGCTCGGCATGGATACTGCCGACATGGCCGCCGCGCTCCGCGCGCAGGATGATTCGCTGCGGCGCGACCATCAGCAAATCAGGCTCATCGACGACGCGCGGGTCGCCGCCTTGCTGGACGACGATCTCGCGGAACTTCTGCAACCCCGCTCCCGATGACAGCGCCTGGCGCACCTTGCTCGTCGCTTCGGCGAGCGACGCCGCCAGCCCGCCGAGCAGCACCATGCGCGCCGCCAACTCGACCGACAGGTCTTCGAGGCTCTTCGGCCCCGCGCCGCGCAGCACCGCCAAACACTCGCGCACCTCAAGCGCGTTGCCAACGACCCGGCCCAGCGGCGCGTCCATCGCCGTGAGGACCGCTTCGGTGCGCACTCCATTATTGCGGCCGGTGGCGACCAGCGACTGGGCCAAGACGCGGGCGTCCTCGCGCGTCTTCATGAACGCTCCCTGGCCGCACTTCACGTCGAGCACCAGCGCGTCGATTCCCTCGGCGATCTTCTTCGACATGATCGACGCGGTGATGAGCGGGATGCTCTCGACGGTGGCGGTCACGTCGCGCAGGGCGTAGAGGAGCTTGTCGGCGGGTGCGATCTCGCGGGTTTGGCCGATCATCGCGCAGCCGACGTTCTTCAGGGCGTCGCGGAACTCGGCCAAACTGAGCCCGACGCGGAAGCCGGGGATCGCTTCGAGCTTGTCGAGCGTGCCGCCGGTGTGCCCCAGGCCGCGTCCCGACATCATCGGCACAACGACGCCACAAGCGGCGGCGAGCGGGGCGAGGATGAGCGAGGTCTTGTCGCCGACGCCGCCGGTGCTGTGCTTGTCGACCTTGGGGTCGGGCAGGTCGGACCAGTCGAGCTTGTCGCCGGACTGGACCATCGCGCGGGTCAGATTCGCCGTCTCGGAGGGCGACATGCCGCGCTGGAAGATCGCCATCAGCATCGACGCGGCCTGGTAATCGGGCCAGGTTCGTGCGGTGACGCCCTGTACGAAAGCGTCGATCTCCGCCGGCTCCAGCGCGTGCCCGTCCCGTTTCCTGCGGATCACGTCAACCGCGCGCATGGCTCGTTCCAATATGCCCTGGGAAGATCAGCGGCCTCGGTTCGCATCTTATGGAGGCAAGCACTCTGCCGCCGCTGCACGAGTGCCCGCCAAAACCATATCAAAATGTCAGCAATCCTTCGACGAAATACACGGCGAGCATCCCTTTCACGAAAGGCGCATCGTATGGACATGACAACCTGGATCATCATCGGCGTGGTGGTTTTCGTTCTGCTGGTAGTGATCTGGATCTACAACGGGCTGGTGTCGAAGCGGGTGCAGACGCAGAACGCCTGGTCGCAGATCGACGTGCAGTTGCAGCGCCGCCACGACCTGATCCCGAACCTCGTCGAAGTCGTCAAAGGCTACGCCAAGCACGAATCGGAAACGCTGGAGAAGGTCGTCCAGGCCCGCAGCGCGGCCCTCGGCGCCAAGGGGGTCGGCGACAAGATCGCGGCCGAGAACCAGCTCACCGGCGCGCTGCGCGGCTTCCTCGCCATCGCCGAGGCGTATCCCGACCTGAAGGCGAACCAGAACTTCCTCGCCTTGCAGGAGGAGTTGGCCGCCACCGAGAACCGCATCGGCTTCTCGAGGCAGAACTACAACGACACCGTCACGCCGTACAACGCCTCGCTGCAGTCGTTCCCCTCCAACCTCCTCGCCGGCATGTTCGGCTTTCAAACAGCCGTGTTCTTCACCCCCGACCCGTCCGAAGCCGCTGCGATCCGCCAGGCGCCCAAGGTGCAGTTCTAAACTCGCGGCGAGGCTTGAAACCGACCTCCGGGTTAACGGCGAGACAACATGGCTCCGATGACGTTCCAGGCGATGATCGCCGACAACAACCGCAAGAGCGTGCTGCTCGTCGCGGCGTTCATGCTGTTCACGCTGCTGACCGCCAGCGCGATCGCGTCGGCGGTCGTCATGACTTTCTCGCCGGACCAGCGCGACAGCCACGGCCTTGTCCTCGGCGCAGGGATCGGCGCCGTCGTCACCGCCATCGGGGCGGGGCTGATGTGGCTGGGCTACCGCTTCGGCGACCGGATGATCCTCGCCGTCAGCGGGGCCAAGGAGATCCAGCACACCGACGACCCGCAGCTCTTCAACGTGGTCGAGGAGATGGCGATCGCCGCCGGCGTGCCGATGCCGAAGGTCTACCTGATGCACGACAGCGCGCCCAACGCCTTCGCCACGGGGCGCGACCCGGCGCACGGCATCGTCGCCATCACCACGGGATTGCGGACCAAGCTCAACCGCGACGAGCTGCAAGGCGTCATCGCGCACGAGATGGCCCACGTCCGCAACTACGACATCCGCTTGATGCTGCTCGTCACGGTGCTGGTCGGCACCATCGTCATGCTGGCCGACTTCTTCTGGCGCATGTCGTTCTACGCCCCGCGCAGCACGTCGCAGCGCAGCAGCAGCCGGGGGCGGGACGACAAGGGGAACGTGCTGTTCCTCGTCGTCATCGCGGTCGCGGTGGTGCTGGCGATCCTGGCGCCGTTCTTCGCGCGGATCATCCAGTTCGCGATCAGCCGACAGCGCGAGTACCTCGCCGACGCGACCGCTGTGCAGTTCACGCGCAACCCGATGGGCCTGGCGAACGCCCTTCGCAAGCTCGACGCCGACACCGAGCCGCTGGAGGCCGCCAACCGGGGCACGGCGCAGCTCTTCATCGTCAACCCGATCAAGTCGTTCGCGAATCTCTCCGCGACGATGTTCTCCAGCCATCCGCCGATCAAGGAGCGCATTGCGAGGTTGGAGGCGCTCGCAGGGAAATGAAGCTTCCAAGCCCCAGGATGAGCGAAGCGATTCCTGGGGGTTTTGACCCCCACCAATCGCGTTGCTCATGGTGGGGCTTGGCACGCTTTCCCTCACCCCTCCAAATCCGCGTCGCGCCAGTCGGTGACGAACATGTGCCCGGGCTTGTGGGTCAGGCACAGCTCCGGCTTCGCCTGCATGATGGCGGCCTGCGGCGTGACGCCGCACGCCCAGAAGACGGGGACTTCGCCGGGGCGGATCTCGACCGGGTCGCCGAAGTCGGGGCGGTCGAGATCACGAATGCCGAGTTCGACGGGATCGCCGATGTGGACCGGCACGCCGTGGGCGCGCGGGAAGCGGCCACAGACCTGCGTCGCCCGGATCGCCTGCGCCATCGTCATCGGCCGCATCGACACGACCAGCGGGCCATGGAACACGCCGGCGGGCAGGCAGGGCCGGTTCGTGCGGTACATCGGCACGTTGCAGCCCAGCTCGATGTGCCGCACCGGCAGGCCCGCTTCGAGCAGCGCTTTCTCGAACGTGAAGGAGCAGCCGAGCAGGAAGCCGACCGAATCATCGCGCCAGTAGGCCCGCACGTCGGTAGGCTCGTCGACCAGCTCTCCCTTGCGGTACACGCAGTAGCGAGGCACGTCGGTCGTCAGGTCCGCACCGGGCGCGACGAATTTTGGCTCCATGTCGCCCGGCTCCGTCACGTCGAGCAGCGGGCACGGCTTCGGGTTCCGCTGGCAGAACAGCAGGAAATCGAACGCCAGCGCGCGCGGCACGATGACCAGGTTCGCCTGCACGAACCCCATTGCCAGCCCCGGCGTCGGCGCCGTCCACTCGCCTGCCCTGGCGAGCCGTCGAACTTCACTTCCCGTCGCGTGCTTGAGGTTCATGCTTTGACCCTTGTTGAACGGCGCCTTGACGCGATTGGATGGGCCGACGTGGTTGCGCCCGCGCTCGCCGTAGGCGAACGGCTAAACGGTTGCGCCGATTTTCGCCAGCACGTCGGCGTACTGCGGCCACGTCAAACCATCGACGGTTGCTTGTGGCTTGCCGACCACGCCGTCGACGAGCGGGCCGTGCTGCACCATGACTTCGAGGATGTGCTGCTCCATCGCCGCGTCGAACAGGCGCGGGTCGAGGCGCTTGCCTCGCAGGTGCGCGACGCCGGCGGCCAGTGCGTAGGCGCCCCAGTTGCTGACGCCGGCGACGATGAGGTGCTTCGTGGGCACCCGGCAGGCGACCAGGCCGCCGCTGGGGATGTTGCGGTGGAGGATTTCCCACGACAGCCTGCCCATGCCGATCTCGTTGCCGCCGTCGCCGATGCCAATGGTGGCTTCCTGCGCCGACTCGAACAGCCAATGCGCGGGGCTGACGCGTTCGGTGAGGTCGATGCCTCGCATGGTGTGGCAGCGGTCCTGGTGCTCCTCCGGGACCGCGTCGACGAAGTCGAGGTAGGTTTGGCCGAGCGCTCCGTCGTGCTGCAACTGCGCTTGCAGCGATTCGAGCGTGTGGCTCGGCCCGACGCGCTCGATGGCGACGAGGTGCGACGGCGTGAAGCCACGCAGCCCCTTGCGGAACGCGGCCCGGTAGCGGTCGGCGCCCAGCGCTTGCGATGCGGCGTGGTCGGGCAGCACCAGGATCGGCACGCGCTTCTGCAAGGCGCACGCAGCAAGACCTGCTTGCAGCGCTCGCGCGCAGAACGCGTCGGTCGCCAGCACGACGGGGATGCCGAGTGGCAGCAGCGCACGCGCGAGGAACAGCGCGCCGAGCGGGCCGTCGGTCTCGCCGGCGGGAGGCTGCGCGGTCGGGATGAAGAAGCCCGTGACGATCGCCAGCGCTGCGCGCGGATGCTCGGCGACACTGCGGCACGCCTGCGCGAAGTCGCCGCTGGTCGCGGTGATCAGGTTGTTGGCCGGGTCGGTGCGCAGGCCGCGCTGGCCGATGTCGTGCTGGATCAGGTCGCGCAGCTTGGTGAGCGTTTCGTTCATTCCTTGAAGCCTCGCATCACGTAGGCGAACTTCCCCTTCCACGTTCGAGGCACCTCGGCGGTCAGCGTGATCGGCTCGTAGCGGATCGGGTGGAGAAACGTCAGCGACCGGGCGTGCAGGCCGATCGCGCTGCCGAACGTGTGGAACGAGCCGTATTTCGCGTCGCCGAAGATCGGGTGGCCGTGGTGGGCGAGCTGCACGCGGAGCTGGTGGGTGCGGCCCGTCTGCGGGCGGAGTTCGAGCCAGGTGAGTTCGCCATGTTCGCCGCGTCGCTCGAAATGCAGGATCGCCTGTTTGGCGCCGGGGTCGTTGGGTTCGACCACGTCGACGCGCTTGCGTTCATCGTCCTTGCGGAGCCAGTCCTCCAGTGTGCCAGCGTCGCGGGGGATCTTGCCTTCGACGACGGCCCAGTAGGTCTTCTCGACGGTCCCTTCGCGGAACTGTTCGCAAAGCCGGGCGGCGGCTTTGCTGGTGCGGGCGAAGAGGAGGACGCCGGAGACCGGCTTGTCGAGGCGGTGGACGACGCCGAGGAAGACGTTGCCCGGTTTCTGGTGCTTGGTTTTCAGATAGGCTTTGACGAGCCGGTCGAGGGTTTCGTCCTGTCCCTGGAAGTGGGCCGAGGCGACGCCGCTCGGCTTGGCGAGCGCCAGGCAGTGGTTGTCCTCGTAGAGAATGTTCAACGGCTCGTCCATCGAAGCCACCCGGCGAGAAGTTGTTGTCCGCGCTGGCGCGGTTCGTCCTATTGTAAGGGACAAGAGGACCCGGCCAAACCGTCTTCCCTTCGCAGGATCCATCATGATGCGTGCAAGCGTGTGGCGAACCGTCGGCTTCCTCGCGGCGTGCGCCGTGCTGGTGCTGTCAACCTCGGTGTTGTCCGGGCAGAAGGACGACAAGAAGAAGGTGAAGAAGGACGGCCCACCTGACGGCCTGAAGGCGCTGGAGCACGCCGACGCGGCGGTCCGCTACAAGGCCGCCGAGACGCTGGCCCGGCTCGGCCCGCAGGCGAAGTTCGCCGTGCCGGCACTGCGCGAACGCCTGAAGGACGACAACGGCCTGGTCCGCGTCAAGGCGGCCGAGGCGCTCTGGAAGATCGACCGCGTCCCGGCGACCTCGCTCCTTCCCGTGCTGCGGAGCGCTCTGGTTGACAAGAACGCCCAGGTCCGCGCCAGTGCGCCGGCGGTGATCGCCATGCTCGGCGCCAAGGCGAAAAGCGCGGTGCCGCAGCTCATCGTCGCGCTCGACGACAAGGATTTGACGGTGAAGCTGGAAACCGTGATCGCGCTGGGCGAACTCGGCCCCGTCGCCGAGGCAGCCGCCCCGCGCCTGCTCGATCTCAGCAAGGACAAGGAGTTCGACCTGCTCGAACCGCTCGTCGGGTCGGCGCTCGGCAGCATGGGGGAGGCGGTCGCGCCGCTGCTGGCCGAGGCGCTGCGCGACAAGAAGCTGGAGCGCAAGCGCGTCGCCGCCTTCGCGCTCGCGGAGCTTGGCCCGGCCGCGAAAAACGCCCTGCCCGCGTTGAAGGAGGCGATCGCCGACGCCGACGCCAGCGTGCGCGTGCAGGCGGCGAAATCACTGGGGCGGCTGGGCAAGGACGCCGTCTCCGCGCTGCCGCTCGTCGAGAAGGCGACGCAGGACGAGAGGTTGGCTGTGCGATTGCAAGCGGTGCAGTCGCTGTGGCAGATCGACGGAAACAGGAAGCATCTCGGCATCGTTCTCGACGCGCTCAAGGACGACGACGTGTTCTTCCGCGAGATCGCCTGCCGCATCCTCGGCTCGATGGGGCCGGGCGCGAAGGAGACGCTGCCGAAGCTGCTCGACGTGCTCAGTGATTCCCAAGCGCCGATCCGCCAGGCAGCGGTCGAAGCGGTCGGCAGGATCGGCGCGTCGTCGCCGGAGGCGGCGCCGAAGGTGAAGGCGATGTTCGGCGACAAGGAGCCGATGGTCCGCCTGCACGCGGCGTTCACGTTCTGGAAGCTGACGGGAATGGCGAAGGATTCGCTGCCGATCCTGGAGAAGGGGATCTACGACCAGCGCGCCGAGTGCCAGAAACTCGCGCTCGATTTCGTGCGGACGATGGGCGCACAGGCTGCCGCGGTGCTGCCGTCGCTGCTGGAACTGTACCGCGAGGAGACCGACGACGCGGCCCGGCAGCGGCTCATCGAGGTGATCCAGGCGGTGGAGGGGAAGAAGTGACGACGCGGAAAAGAACATACCCAGGGACGGCTGTCCCTGGGCTTTCGTTGCTTCAACTTTTCCTGACGTGCGACATGCAGCATATCATCTCGCTCAGCGCGTCTCGATGACGATGGTGCGCAGCAACGTCGTCTGCGGATTGGGCGAGATCTGCACCTCGACGCGCTTGCCGTTCACCACCACGCGGCTCGGATGGATGATCCGGTCGGCGACGTTCGGCAGCGACACGACCTCGCCGCCGGCGAACGGCGTCGAGCTGGCCAGCACCGTGATCTGCTCCTGGCCGGCGTTCTTGGGGATGCGGATCTTGCGGCCGTCCGACGGGAAGCGGAACGTCTGCCCCGCCTTCACCTGCGTGTTCGACGCGACCAGGATCGTCTTGACCCCCTTTGACGACGTGCTTGAAATTTCGACGAACACGTCGCGGGTCGGCTTGACCGTGACCTCCAGCTCGTCGCCGGCCGCGAACAGGTTCTTCGCCTTGTTCGTCTTGATCTCGATGTCGAACGGCAGCGGATCGGGGTCGTGGCTCTGCCGAACCACGCTGTCGAACGGCACCAGCGGCGTGCCCAGGTTCAGCAGTTGCACCACGCGGTCGAAGTTCCCCTCCCAGGCGTCGCGGGCCAGCGGTTGGCCCGTAGCGAGGGTGGCCAGGCCGACCGCCACGAACTGCGGGCGGTTCAGCACGCTCTGCAGATTCTTCGGCTCCGCCAGCCCCAGTTCCGCCGACGCCAACGGCAGCGTCAGCCGCTCGTCGAGGAAGCGCTTGCTGACCAGCCGCAGCGGCTCGTTGATCGATTCCTTGCCGAGAATCGTCTTCATCGAAGCCTGGAAACGGTTGCGGTCGGAGGCGAGGTACTTGTCCAGATTCTCCTGATCGCGGTACTGCAGCAGCGCCAGCTTGCGGTCGAACGTCGTCTTCTGCAGCTTCTGCACGACGGGGCGGACCACGTCGGTAAACTCCTTGACCCCCTTGTCGTGGCAGCGCATGCAGGCCAGCCCGTTGCGGACGATCTTGTCGGTCGCGTACAGGTCGACGACGATGTTGGTCGGGGCGGCGTCGATGCGGGCGCCCTTGCCGTCGCAGATGTAGTAGCCGTGCAGCCCGTTGGGCAGGCTGAAGACCATTTCGCCGCCGGAGGGGACGAGGTTGATCGGGTCGGCGAAGATGTTGTCGGTGCCCAGGCTCGACTTGAAGTCGTAGCTCTTCCAGTACGTGCCGAACTTGGCGGGATGGCGCTCGTTGACGCGGTTGTTGCGCGACACGCCGGAGTTGACGACGCCGCCGCGGATGGCCCGGCCGTTCGCCAGGTTGAGGGCGGGCGTCACACCGAGCAGCCTCTCCAATTCGTCGAGCGTCTGCGGCAGCTGGAGCAGGTCGTGGTACAGCGGCGGCTGTGTGGCGACGCTTGCGAACCAGTCAGCCCGCACGTAGGTGATCGGCCTGGCCTGGTTCGCCGGCGCGAGGAACTCGCGGCACAGCGACTGGAACGTGTCGTTGGTCGGCACCACGCCGTACGGGTACTCGAGCAGCACCAGGTCGTAGAGGTTGAACGACGACTTGTCGAGCTTCCCCGCCACCTTGCGGTTGAGCGGCTTGTCCCAGCCCAGCTCGCGCAGGTCGATGCGGTAGACGGTGTGCGTCGACTCCACGGGCACGGGCCTGTGCACCTTCTGCTTCCACGACAGGTGGTTGACCGCTTTCGCCAGGGCGTCGCGGTGCTGCGTCAGCTCGTCGCGGGTGATGCCGCCCCCCACGAGATGGGTGAGGCTGAAGTAGCGCTGGAACGGCAGGTCGGCGGGCTTCTGCCGGCGCACGTCGAGCAGGATCGAGCGGAGCACGTAGGCGACGCCGAGAGGCCGTTTCAGCAGCCCTTCGTCGGGGGCGACTTCCGGCGCGGCGGGCTTCGGCTGCGGGTCGTCGGGCACGGCGGGGACGATCGGCGGGGCGACCGCCTTGGTGAAGTCGGGGGCGCCGGCCTTCACCCACTCCGACAGGATCGCGACCTGCTCCGGCGACAGCTTCCCCTTCTCGGCGGGCGGCATCACGGAATCGTCCTTGGCCGTGATACGGGCGACCAGCTCCGATTCCTTGAGGTTGCCTGGCACGACCGCTTTGCGCTTCAGCATCACGTCGTGGTCGAGGACGTTCAGCCGGGCGGACGTCTTCTTGCCGCCGTGGCACTCGAAACAGTTCTTCTTGAGGATTTCCTGCACCTTGGCGAGATCCTGCGCCTGCACCGAGCAGGCGGCGAAGATCGACACCGCGAAGGCGAGAATTAAACGGGACATGGCGGACTCTCCATGAAAAAACGCCAACGGGAACCAGGCTCCACGTTGGCGTTGGATTGCGACTTGTCGGGTTCGATCAACCTTGCTCCACTACCTCTCGCCGGCTGGCGGAAGCGGCGGCGATTCTCGAAGCGGAGGTTTCCATCGTCATCGAAGCGGGGCGTTCCATCGCCGCCACGATGGTTCGGTTGGCGTGCGGCAGGCTCACGTTCTTGTCCTTGACCGGATTGATCACCTTCTTGTCCCGGTTCGGATCGACGATCACCTTCTTGTCCCGGTTCGGATCGACGATCACCTTGTCCTTCGGGTTGACCACCTTGTCCGTGGGAAAAACGACCTTGTCCTTCGGCGTGACGACCTTGTCCTTGACCGGGGTCTTGTCCTTGTCACCGGTGTTGCCGCCGACCGAGATTTTGCGATCGATCTGCGACTTGATGCCGGAAGGAGGGGCGGGCAGGGTGAGCAGCTTCGCGGGGCTGGGGGTGGAGTTCAGCTTCGGCACGGCCAGGGCGATGGTGTGGCCCGGCTCGCCGGCCTTGAACGTCTTGCCCGACTTGACGAGGTTGGTCTCCAGTGTGGTGCGCTGCTTGCTGGACTTGTTCTGCTCGACGATGAGGTTGCGCTGCACGTTGATCTGGGCCGCGTTGAGCCGGACGGTCGGCACGACCTTCGGGTTGATGCGGTTGATCGGAGCGAGCATCACCATGTTCTGCGACTGGTTGATGGTGATCTTGTTGTTGATGATGAGGTTGTTCTGCACGACCAGTGTGCGGGGCGGCCGGGGCTGGTTGCCCTGGATGCGGGCGAGGGTCAGGCCGCGCAGGTCGCGGTCCCAGGCCGGGTTGTTGCGGTTGACGAAGCGGTAGTGGTCGTACAGGCCGTCATGGTGGCGATTCACGCGGTAGTTGGTCCAGGCGACGTAGCCTCGGTTGTTGTAGATCGGGTCGTAGTAGTCGCCGAACGAGTAGGTGCCGCGGTGGCGGTTCACGAACAGGCAGCTGAGCAGGGAGTTGTCGTGGACGACGTAGCGGGGCTGGTAGACGTAGCCCGGCCTCAGGACGTTGGCGCCGAAGTAGACGGGGCAGAACAACAAGCCGCGTTCACGGGGGAGGTAGTCGTAGTAGCCGTCGACGAAGTAGTACCCGCACGGCGACCAGACGTAGCGGCAGGGGTTCCAGACCCAGCCCGGCCTGCACGGCTGCCAGT
>JAYSSW010000972.1:0-5973 GCA_043720335.1 Planctomycetia bacterium | reverse complement strand
ATGAGATCGGCATGACTCGCCTCCGCAAGAGCAACGTGGTCGCTGGCCGCTGTGGCCTACAGTAGCATTATAGAGCATATTTCGAGCCGGCGTAATAGAGTGTCTGGTTTTTGTCAGATTGCTTGGAATGGACGTCCTTTCCCTGCAAATCGAGATCCCCTTCTTTGGCTATTTTTTCTCGAATGTTGTGCTGCTCGAAGTTCTTCCATCCTTCCTCGATTTGGACGATGTCCTCCACTTCTTTCTCTGACATTCCGAGCTGGATGCGTCCGTAGACGGCGCGGTTGATCGGGCCATCCATGTTGACATAGAACCACCAAGATAAGATCAAGGCAATCATCAAGAAAGCAATGATTAGAGAGGCTTTTTTCTTTGAGCGTGGCTTGTTCATTGCTGAGTTGTTGGACATGAATTCAACCTGTCGAATGGAGGAGTGAGAAATGGAACAACCGCAAGGGGCGAATAAAAAATCGCCCTTTGCCGCTGTCGATTGCAGAGCGGGCTACGGCCGGAAGATCATTCCTTCCAGCCGAATGTCGAGAAAATCGCCGACCACCGTGCCCGCGCTCATTTCCTCGGTGATGCGAGCTCCGCCGCCAGCGGGCGTGCCCGTCACGCGGACACGGAATGCGACCGAGAAGTTGCAGGCACCTTCCCTTGGGTTGGTCTGTGGGCGGGCGACGGAAAAACGGATGAACGCGACGGGCGCTTCGATGGTGACGTTCGTGAACCCGCGCGCCTCCAGTTCCGTTTGCAGACGATTGGCGATCGCGTCGAGATTGACGCCGCTCTGCGCATCCGCCAGGGCGCGGACGTTGCCGGTGTACTGGAACGTGCCGCGAGACGGAGGCGCTTGCGCTCCTGCGGCGCCCGCGATTTCCGCCATGATCGCCTGGCGCATCGAGGCGATCGCAGCGGCGCTGGAGGCGGCGTTCACAATGACAATGCCAGTCGTGATCAGGGCGGCGGTCGCTGCGGCGGCTGCGGCGGTCGCGGCTGCCGCTGCGATGCGATTGCGACGGATCAACTCCGCCACGCTCGGCGTGCCAACGTAGCCGGCGGGGTCGCGCGTCTCGGGAGCGAGCGCCATAGCGACGAAGCCGGGCAGCGCGGGGGCTTGCAGGACGCGCGCTTCCGGCAGGGCGACGCCCCCGGGGGCGTTGAGCGCGGTCAGATACATGTTCCAGGCTGCAAGTTCGCTGGCCTGCCAGGTCGCCAGGGCGGTCGCGAAAACCGGGTTCGCGGACATCGACTGCATCGAGGCGGCCAGGGACACGTTGGCGCTGTCCACTTCGCCGAGGTATGCGGTCCAGGCGGTTTGCTCCGCCGACAGGAAGGCGATCTTGGCGGTGTTTCCCGCAGCCTGGGCTGCCGCCCAGGCGCTGCTTTCCGAACTGTTGAACGCGGCGAGCGCGGCTTGCAGGTTGAGGGGATAGTTCGTGACGGCCGCCTGGATCGCGTTGGCGCGGATCTGCGAAGCCGCGTTGAGCGCGGACACGCGGACGCCATCCGCGAGCAGGATCGACGCATCACGGACGATGGTGGCGACGGCGACCGTGTCGGCCAGCGCCTGCTCCGCCGCCGCCAAGGCGCTTTGCAGACTGGTGTTGTTGGGATCCGCCTGGAGCGCCGCGGCAGCCGCGTCGCGCGCGAGTTGGAAGGGGCCGACCGTGGCGTTGTAGGCGCTGGTGGCGCCGTCCACGACGGCTTGATGGGCGTCGCCCGCCATCAGGGCGGAATCGGCGTAGGCGAAATCCGCCGATGCGATCGCGTCCTCGAAGGCGCTCAGCGCGGCGGCTTCCGAAGTTTGGAGAACAGCCAACGCGCTCGTGGCGGCGAGATCGTAGCTCTGCGCGGCGACGTCCCGCGACGACAGGAACGATTGATACGCCGTCTGCAGCGTGCTCAAGTAGCTGAGATACGCCGCATGCGCGGAGGCTTGGGCGCTGGCGACCAACCCCTGCGCACCGGGCAGAGCCGTGCTGATCGTCGCCAGATAGCTCTGGTTCGCCTGGTCCACTGCGGACAGGTACGCGGCGTAGGCCGTCGTGCTGCCGGGGATCGGGTTGGGGACGTTCGTGGTCGTCGTCGCCACGTTCAAGGTCACGGCGCCGATGGCGCTCTCGCTGCCGTCCGTCGCGGTGTACAGGAAGGTGTCAGGGCCGCTGTAGCCGGTATTGGGGGTGTAGGTGAACGTGCCGTCCGAGTTGACGATGGCCGTGCCGAACATTGGGGCGGCTTGCAGCGAAGCGGTGAGCGCGGCCTGGGAGGAGTTGAGGTCGTTCGTCAGGACACTGGTGCCTTGGTAAGGGCCGCTGCCGGAAACGGCGTAAAGATCGGGCAGGGTGGTGATCGCTGGCATGGTGCGGTCTTCCAGATGCTCCAATAGGAGTTTCGACAGGGCCGATCGCCGGAAAGGCTTACGCCCCCCCCCATTTTGAACATGCTGCGGACCAAAGAACTGAAGCTGCTGGGCATGGTGCGGGCTCCGAAAAAAGGTGTGTTGATGGCTGGAATAGCCACCCAGCCACATCGAAGTTAACGCAATGGGTGGCGCATCGCAAGGTTGGTTGGAAAAAAAACCAAGGATAATTTCGTCGTGGTGAGACACGTTGCTGCTCACTCGCGCTCCGCTGCGCGTCGCGGCTAAACTTCGCGCGCGGGGAACGGCGGCGTGCTTGACACCCTCGCGGAGTTTCGAGATAGTTGAAGCATGGCCAAAGTGTTGATGACCGCTGAGGCTCTTGCGCAGTTCGATGGGCTTCCCAAGCCCATCAAGGAACGGGTCCGCAAATTGGCGATACGACTGGAAGCATGGCCGACCATGAGGGGGTCAAAGCGCTTTCCGGCGATCTCGCTGGCTGGCGCCGTCTTCGCACGGGCGACTACCGCGTGCGGTTTCGCGTCGATGGCGACACGGTCATCATCGACAAGATCGGGCATCGAAAGGGAATCTATGACGATGGAAACGCTCCGGCCGCAGTACCTGACAATCGCGGGGAAGCGCGTCGTGGTGCTTGAGGAGGCGGAGTACGAGCGCCTGGCCCGCCAGGCCGACGTTTGGGAGCCGCCGCTCCCCGCCGCCGACGCGGACGGCAACTTCCCCGCAGGCGCCGCGATGGCGGTTTCGCTGGCGCGCGACATCCTGCGCGCTCGGCGACGCCTGGGGTTGTCGCAGGCCGACCTGGCCCGCCTCGCGGGGGTGCGCCGTCAAACCCTTGACCGCATCGAACAAGGCGACAGCCGTCCCAACGTCGCGGCGATCGACAAGATCGACCAGGCCCTGAAGGCCGCCGAATCTGGCCCCCGCAAGTCGCGCAACGGCAAGTAGGAGGCCGACGCCCTCCAACCGAAAGGCGCCCTTGAACCTCCTTCTGCTGCCCGGCATGGACGGGACCGGCGTGCTGTTCGCGCCGCTGCTCGAAGCGCTGCCTGCGGGGCTGAGGCCCACGGTCGTCGCGTACCCGCCGCGCGAGCTGCTCGGCTACGCGGAACTGCTGCCTCTCGTGCGGGCCGCGTGTCCGGCGGAAGACTTCGTCGTCGTGGCGGAGTCGTTCTCGGGGCCGCTGGCGCTGATGCTGGCGGCGAGCAAGCCCGAACCTCTGCGTGGCGTCGTGCTGGTCGCGTCGTTCGTGCGCTCGCCGCTGCCCGCGCCGCTGCGCTGGCTGGCGACGCTGGCCCGGCCGATCTGTTTTCGCTGGGCGCCGGTCTGGCCCGCGCGCTGGGCGTTGCTGGGCCGGCATGGCACTCCGCGTCTCAACCGGCTGTTCGCGGAGGCGCTGGCGATCCCCAGCCCCGATGCGATGGCGGCGCGCGCCAGGGCCATCGCGAACGTCGATGTGGCGGAAGACCTTCGACAAGCCGAGGTGCCGCTGTTATACTTGGCGGGCCGCGAGGACCGCGTGGTCGGCCCGCGCAGCCTCGCCGCGATCCGGCACGTGCGGCCCGACATCGAGGTGGCCGAACTGCCCGGCCCGCACCTGCTGCTGCAAGCGTGTCCCGCCGAAGCGGCGCGGGTGATCGGCGAGTTCGTGAAGCGTTCCAAACCTTACTAACCCGGAGCGCAAGCGAGGGGATAGCGTGACGACTCGCGGAATGAAAATTCTCCGCTTGCATGATTCGCTGGTATCCCCTCGCTTGCGCTCAGGGTTGGTAGGTTTCGCAAAGGATTCATCGTCCCCCTGTACCGGAGGATTGTCGAATGGGTGCAACCTTCTGCACGGTGTTCGAAGCCGAGGTCGCGCCGCACGGCGCGCTGGGCGCCGACCGGCCCGCCCTTTTGCGGCGGCAGCGCAAGCTCGAACGGCTCGCGGTCGACCACGGCCTGACGCCGCTCGGCGCTTTTGAAAGTTGCGCCCCGGACGACCTCGCCGACTTCCTGGACGATGACGCCGTGGCCGAGCTGCCCCCCGCGCAGTGGTTCGCCGCCTCAACCGGCCTCGCGGCGGTCCATGCGCTGCTCGCTCATCTTGCCACGCATCCCGACGCCGTCCCCGGCCAGGCCGACGTGGTCGCCGACCTGCGCGGCGTCGAGGAGGAACTGACCGACGCCGAACGCCTCCACGTGCGCTTCCGCTTCGCCGTCGTGCCGTGACCCGACTTTCGGCCCGGCTGCGTCGTCGTTGAGGAAAGCGAACATCTCCCCCTCCCAGGTGCCGCCATGATCGCCACGCTTGGAATGTTGGCCTTCCTCACGTTTCAGCCCGCGGGCGAAGCCCCGCAGGTGAACCTGCCGCTCGGCGTGATCGGCCAGGTCGCCGCCAACGGCTGGCACGTCGTCCACACGCAGCAGATCGTGAAGGGGACCGAGCACAACCGCGCCCAGTCGTTCGACCGCGTCTTCTACGCCGCCAAGCTCGGCGACAAGAAGGGACGAGTTCTCTGGGAGGAACGCGGGACCGGTGCCGGGTTCGACCCGCTCCATATCCGCCCCGACGGGACCGTCCTCGCCGTGGCCTATCCCGACATGTTCCTCGTCCTCGGCCCCAACGATCCTCCCGCCAAACGAGGCGACGGCGTCCAACTGTTCCTGCCCGGCGAGAAGAGGCCGCTGCGGATCATCGAGGCCAACTCGCACGGCGTGCTCGCCTGCCCGGACATCTACCACGATATGGGGAAGGTCTATTTCGTTCCGCTCGAAGGCGCCAAGCTGCTCTTCGACAAACGCGTCGAGATCACCGAGCGCAGGCCGCAATCGATCTCCCGCTACCGCTCCGGCTTCCACCTCTCCGACGACTGGATCTTCTACGACCTGTCCGCGCTGCACCCGCGCACCGGCAAGCGCTGGACGCTGCCGCTCAACGCGAAGGAAACGACGTTCCTCGGCCTCGAAGGCAGCCTGGTCGTCGTGATGCACAAGGTGGTCGTCAACAGCAAATATGTGGCCAAGGCGGTCGTCTTCGACCTCGCGGCCGAGAGGCAGCTCGCCGAGTTCCCTGTCGAGCCTGAAACGACGCTGCCCGTCGTCCATAGCGGCGTCGGCTACTTCTTCACGCCGATCCCGCTGAAGGTCGGCGAGCGCGACTCGAAGGGAGAGCTGGTGGCCTACGACCTGACGAAGCCCGGCGACCCGCTGCTCCGCAAGGTGGTGCCGCACAGCCTGGCGCGCTCCCATCTGACCGTCACCCACACCGCGACCGGCTTCCTTCTGCCCGGTGGCCCGCCCGAGGTCGAATGGGTAGAACGTCTCAAGAAGTGACGGTTCTCGCCGGAGCAGCCATGACCGCGATTCCGATTCCGCTGGACGACGCACAGCTCGCGCGCCTCGCCGCGCTGGCGGAGCGCGCCGGGCTGCCGCCGGAGGAGTTCCTGCGCTGCCGGGTCGAAGCGATGCTGGACCAGCCCGACGACGTGTTTTTGGAAGCGATCGACCAGGTGCTGCGCAAGAACGCGGAACTCTACCGGCGGCTCGCATGACACGCCACCTGACGCTTGCTGTGCGTGGTTTTTGCACCAAAGGTGCTGCATAGCAAA
>JAYSSW010000971.1:0-5973 GCA_043720335.1 Planctomycetia bacterium | reverse complement strand
TCGCCAGGTTGATCGGCAGCACCGTCGCCGTGCCGCGCGGCTTCGGCATCGCCATCGCGATCGGCCCGCTGATCGGTGTTTCGCGCGGCGGCAGCCGCTCCTGCGCGGACGCCACGCCCGCTGCAAGTGCGAACCAGGCCAGCAGCGTCGCACGAACGGGGAGCATGGAATCGCCTTCCTGGGCGTGACAGCGCAGCCGCGCAGCGGGGCCGACGGCGCGGCCTGTGCAGCTTGTATCGGCGCAATCGCGGCGAAAATCGAGGAAATGCGCGGAAGGACTCAAGTTCGGAAAACGATGGCGACGCGACAGGGTCGCGGGGCCTTCGTCGCCTACTTCGGGCGGCAGTAGCTGAGCGCCATCAAGGCGTAGCCGGTCACGAGGTTCGCGTCGGCTTCCATCCAGTTGGCGGCGCTGTTGGCGAAGCTGCCGTTGGTCTGTTGGCGCTTCGCCAACGCCGCGGTGATGTCGCGGCGCCAGTCGTGCTTCTGGCCCTTGGCGTCGATCACATGGTCGACGCCCAGGGCGTCCAGGCTCTTCGCCATCGTGCTGTAGTAGTAGTACAGGCCCCACTGGCCGCGCACGCCGGGCATGCCGACGTTCTCGTCGACGCTGTAGTTCTGCTGGATCCATTCATAGGCTTTTTTCACGCGCGGGTCGTCCTTGGTGGCGCCGCAGTAGATCAGGCTCTTGATGCCGGCGTAGGTCATGCTGCCGTAGCCCGGCAGGCTGCCGTCCTTCGCGGGCTGGTCGATCACCTTGGTCGCCCCCCCCGTCGCCGCCGTGTAGATGAAGCTGCCGTCGTCGATCAGCTTCGACCACGGGCGGTCGTTGAACTCGCTCTTCATGTTCTGGCAGCGGCTGACGAACAGCATCGCCTTCTTGAACGCAGGATCGTCGGGGGGCAGCCCGGTCGCTTTGAGCGCGTCGAGGAAGACCTGCGTGTTCGACAGGTCGGGGCGCGACTTGCTGTCGTAGCCCGCCCCGCCGAAGAAGTCGCTCTTGGCGTCCTTGCCCTCCTCGTCGTCCCATTGCAGCTTCTTGAGGAACTCGACCGCGTCGCCGATGACCGCCTTGTACTTGGCGTCCTGCTTGGCTTCGACGAGGGCCATGACGTTGATGCTGGTGACGTAGTTGAGGAGTTGGGCCTTGGGGTCGTTGCCGGCGATGTGCTTCTTCTCGACGTTGACCAGGCTTTCGATGTACTTGAGCGCCTTCTGGCCGACCGGGTCGTTGGCGGTGGCGAGCTTGGTTTTCAGGATGCCGGTGAGGGCGACGCCGGTGATGCCGGGGCTTTTGTCGGTGGACCAGCCGCCGTTTTCCTGCTGGGTTCCCTTGAGGAAGTCGATCGCCTTCGTTGCTACAGTGTTCCAGGTTTTGTCGTCGCCCGCCTGGGAGAAGCCGAGCAGCAGCAAACTGGCCGACACGGCCAGGACGCAGGGAAGAAGGAGCCAGCGCTTCATGGGAAATCCTCGCGGGGGATTAGGGGATCCGCCTCGAACCAGCCGCAAACGCGATGCCGTCGCAGCGCCATTCTACGCAATCGCGTTGGCCCGATGCAGAGGCCGTGATTCGCGATCTCGCCAAGAGACAGCGCGCAGAACCCGCCGCGTCGCTGGCGAAAGTTCGCGCAGCGCTGCCGCTTCGTTGACCGGCACAGCTTCCCACGCCTGTTGCGGAATCCCGGAATCGCGGCGCGATTCGCTGATTGCCTGGCGCGGCGCCGACGCTAGACTATCACCCAACCGGTTCGGCATCCGTCTCGAAAGGACACCCCCATGCGCAGGATTCTCCTCGTCGTCGCAGCCGTCGTGGTCGGCGTCGCCACCTTCACCTTGTCGGGCGAGGCCCGCGTCAAAGGCCCGGCGGCCCCGGTGATGCTGTCGCACGACGTCTACTTCACCCTCAAGGACAATTCGCAGAAGGAGAAGGCGGCCCTCGTCGCCCTCTGCAAAAAGTACCTGACCGGCCACGACGGGGAAGTCTTCTTCGGCGCCGGCGTCCTCGCCGCCGACCTGAAGCGCGAGGTCAACGACCTGAAGTTCGACGTGGCCCTGCACATCGTCTTCAAGGACATGGCCGCCCACGACAAGTACCAGGACGCCCCGCGCCACCTCGAGTTCATCAAGGAAGGCAAGGCGAACTGGAAGGAAGTCCGCGTCTTCGACTCGTACCTCTCGAAGTAGTCGAACGCTTCGCACACGCCCGCTGCTTCGGTGCGGCGGGCGACCGGCCCCAGGGAGTCCCAGCGCTTCCTGGGGCTTTTTCATGCGCCGCAACACGTTTAGCCGTTCGCCTACGGCGAGCGCGGAATGGTCGCCGCGCGACGACGCTGATCCTGCGCGACGCAGCGACCGCGTTCGCCGTAGGCGAACGGCTAAACGTCGCATCACGTCGTATCATGCCGAGATGAACCCCTTCCTCGCACTGCTTCACGATGGCGAGCCGCACCTGATGGACGGCGCGATGGGGACCGAACTGGTCCGCCGACGTGTGGCTGCGTTCGGCGACTGCCTCGAAGCGCTCAACCTCACGCAGTCTGATGTCGTTCGCGGCATCCATCACGACTACGTTGATGCCGGGGCGGAGATCGTGCTGACGCACACGTTCCAGGCGAACCTGCCGCATCTCGCGAAGTTCGGCCTCGCGGACCAGCACGACGCGATCTGGGCTGCCGCGATCCAGCACGCAAGACCATCAACGTGCGTGCTGGCGGATGTCGGGCCGTGGGCGAACTTCGACGACGCGATAGTCGCGCGGCTGCTGGAAGCGTGCAGTGACGCGGATGGCATCTTGCTCGAAACCTGGACTTCGTTCGACGACCTGCTGCGCGCCGCCCGGCTCAACGCGACAACCGTGCGGCTGCCGCTCGCCGTGTCGTTCACGTTCCGACGCACGCCACGGCTCGAAACCTTCCACGGCGACGATCCCGATGCGTGCGCCCGCGCCGCCATCGACGCCGGCGCCGTCGCGCTCGGCGTCAACTGCGGCGCGGAGATCGGCCGCGCGGAGTTGATCGAGATCGTGCGCCGCTATCGCGCAAGCACCGACCTGCCGTTGATCGTGCGGCCCAACGCGGGAACGCCGGTCGGCTCGGCCTATCCGCTTTCGCCCGAAGTATTGGCGACATGGGTGCGCGGCCTGCGCGACGCCGGCGCGACGCTGTTCGGCGGCTGCTGCGGCACGACGCCTGCACATATCACTGCGATGAAAGCCGAGATTGTGAAGTTCATCCCTTGATGACGCCGATGGGGCGCATGCGGGCGACTTTCTTCGACAGGCCGGCCTGGTGCACCACCTCGACCACGTCGTCGACGTTCTTGTACGCCTTGGGCTGCTCCTCGGCCAAGCCCTTCTTGCTCTGGCTGCGGGCGATCACGCCACGCGCCTCCAGCTCCTTCGCGATGTTGCGGCCCGCCGCCTCCTTGACCGCTGCGGTGCGACTCAAGGCCCGGCCCGCGCCGTGGCACGTCGTGCCGAACGTCCGCTCCATGCTGCCCGGCTGGCCGACCAGCACCCAGCTCGCCCGGCCCATGTCGCCGGGGATGATGACCGGCTGGCCGATGCCGCGGTACAGCTCCGGCACCTCGGGATGCCCCGGCGGGAACGCCCGCGTCGCCCCCTTGCGATGCACCCACACCTTCTTCTTCACGCCGTTGACGACGTGCTCCTCGAACTTCGCGATGTTGTGGCACACGTCGTAGATCAGGTCCATGCCGAGATCCTGCCACGAGCGCCCGAAGACGCCGGCGAAGACCTCACGCGCCTGCCACATCAGCAGCTGCCGATTGCACCAGGCGAAGTTGGCGGCGGCCCGCATCGCGGCGAGGTACTTGCGGCCCTCGGGGCTGTGGGCCGGCGCGCAGGCGAGCTGGCGGTCGGGCAGGTGGATGCCGTACTTCTCGGGGACCTTGCGGAGATCCACCAGCGCGTCGTCGCAGACCTGGTAGCCGAGGCCGCGCGAGCCGGAGTGGATCATGACGCAGACCATGTCCTTCTCCAGCCCCATGACCTGGGCGGCCTCGTCGTCGAAGATGGCGTCGACGATCTGGACTTCGAGGAAGTGGTTGCCCGATCCCAGGGTGCCGCACTGGTCCTGGCCGCGCAGCTTGGCGTGGGGCGTGACCTCGGCGGGGTCGGCGCCGTCGAGCCTGCCGAACGCCTCGGTGTGCTCGATGTCGCGCGGGTCGCCGAGTTCGCGATGCAGCAGCGCGCTGGGCCCCTCGGCGAGCAGCTTGTCGAGGTCCTTGTTCTTGAACGAGTACTTGCCCGAGCGCCCGACGCCGGCCGGCACGCTGCGGAACAGCTCCTCGACCAGCGTGCGCAGGTGCTGCTTGACCTCGCGATAATACAGATTCGTTTTCACGAGTCTGACGCCGCAATTGATGTCGTAGCCGACGCCGCCGGGGGAGACGACGCCGCCTTCGTCGGGGTCGGTGGCGCAGACGCCGCCGATGCAGAAGCCGTAGCCCCAGTGGATGTCGGGCATGGCGAGGCTGGCGCCCTGGATGCCGGGCAGGAACGCGACGTTGGCGACCTGCTCGGCGGCCTGGTCCTTGCGCACCGCCTCGATGAGCTTGGCGCTGGCGAAGATCAGGCCGTCGACGAGCATGCCGGGCTTGTAGCTTTTCGGGATCCGCCAGCAGCAGGCGTCGACCTGTTCGAGCGGGCCGTGGAAGGAGCCTTTGGCCATGTGCGTTTTGTCCGTGGGGGGAGAGAATCAATTCATGTGTTGGTCGCGCGTCCCATATAGCCCCCGGCTTGCCGGGGGTGCGATGCAAAGTTGAACCGCATTCATTGTAACGGCGTGGGTCGCGCGTCACCCCCGGCAAGCCGGGGGCTATATGAACGGCGTTGGTCAAATATCGACGATCACTTCCGCTTCCCAGCCGTCGGCGGTCGCTTCGACGCGGAGGGCGTGGTAGGTGATCGCTTTCACCTCGTGTTCGAGCGTGTGGCGGCTGCGGTCGAGCGGCTCGCCCCAGGCGCAGCCGGCCACGCCGTCCGCCGTCACCTTCGCCTCGAAGCGGCTGAAAAGCAGGTGCTCGGCGTCGAAGTGGTAGAGCAGCTTCTGCAGCCAATCGAACAGCAGATACTCGCGGTCGTCGCCAACCACCGCGATGTCGACGCGGCCCTTCGGCTGCACGGTCGCCAGGTCTTCGACGACCATCGAGAACAACCCCTGCGCCGCCTCGACGAAGAGCGTGTCGAGGTCGGCGGCGCGGATGCGCAGTCCCAGGTCGGCGGTGTGCTCGAAGGTTTCGTACATGCGCCCATCCTACCGCGTGCTGCGCCGCCGCGACAGGGGGGACACGGGATCACCGGGCGAGGTTCGCTGCGAAAGCGAGTTCGCCGCGGTGCATGGACAGCGGGTCAGTACTGCTTCAGAATGGGGGGGCGTGAACGCAGAATCGTGCCGCGGTCGTCAGCGGTCAGGAAGAAACTGTTGGGCATCAGGACGCCCGTCACGTCGTGTCCGACCAGCACGTTGACCCGGTAGTTGTCGCCCCAGAGCGGCATCACGGCGACGCGCAGCAGCTCGGCCGGCCGGCCCAGCGCTTCCAGGACGCCGGCGCGGATGGCCTCTTTCCGCTGCTGCATCGCCGGCGACGTCATGGCGTCCTCGGCTTCGTCGGGCGACTTCGACGAGGTGGATGGCTTCGACATGGTCTGGCTCCAGTTGAGAATGGCTCGAAATCCACCGCAGGGTGGGGCGTCGCCGATCCTTCCACAATCGTCCGCCAGGTCTTTGCACGGGTTCTCGCAATGGGAAGATGTTGATCCGCTGCTCGGCTCGTTCATTGTAGCATCGGCCGGCGATTCGCGCTGAAACGGCTCGACTTGACCGGCGCGGGAGATGCGGTTTGAAAGCCTCGTGGGATGGGAATCGTCTCCCGCGACCGAAGGCGAACGGCCTGCGTGAGCGGGCTGGTCCAGATTTGCAACCATTGCAAGATTCACCAGCCCGCTTACGC